>CAZCNI010000141.1:0-5997 GCA_964499765.1 uncultured Polyangiaceae bacterium | reverse complement strand
CATACACGCTAAACCAAAGGCGTTTGCCGAAGCATGGCGCATCGGCGATCAACGATTGGCCGAGTACGCACACACCCACAGCCTCGACGTGGAAGTGCTCGAGCGGCTACTTGAGCTACGCGCGCTTCCGCGCCATCAAAACAAGAAGGATGTCTTCTTTCGGCTTTATTTGGACCGCTCGCTGGCAACTGCTCTCTGGTGGACTTGCGGACTGCTCGGCGCTGTCACGGCTAGCGCCGCAGCTCTCGGTCTTTCGGGGCTGGGTCTTGGCTATTTGGGTTTGTCGTTGTCGCGCGGAAAGAATCGTTACTCCGGTAATCTGGTGCTTCGATTGCAGAACGCCGCGCATGCAGTCGGAAGGAGCATGGGCGCCAGCGCGGTAATATTTGGCCACACGCACGTGGAAGAGCAATGCCCCGGCTACGTCAACACAGGGTCCTTCGGTTTCGGAGGGAAACAAGGCCGCACTTACTTGTTGCTCGAAGACAAGTCGTCGTTGTTCAGAATGAGCGTTAGTGAAGGGACCGACCCGCGTCCACTTACGGTGTTCCTATCCAACACCGATACGGTCAGCACGAAACCGGGTGTCGCCGCGTGATGCTATCGTTTATGCATCACCTTGAGCACAATCGCAGCGACTAGAAGCAGTACGAAGCCAACGATGACACGCACCACGAGCACTCGGTACCGCGTGCGACGAGCAACCACTTCGGGACTGATGGAGCGCTGATGACGTTCATCCACGAAACCATCGGAATCTTGGGGCTGACGCGGCTCTGGAGGTGGCGCTGACACGTCAGGAGCAACAAAGAACGCGCCCGATAGCGCAGGCTCAGAACTTGCTGGGCGCTCTAGCTTGGACTGTGAGCTCGGGGAGCGCTTTGCAGCCGCAGGGCTCGGGTCATTGCTTTCTGGATCATCCAGCCCTTGTGCTGGCGCGGGCGGTCGTGATGCGTCGCTTTTTGCAGGCTGCGCGGGCACAGTGGCCACGATTGGGACGATCGGCGTGACGACGAACGCCGTTGATTCCATGGCCACCGGGTCACTCGATCGCGACGACAGGGGCAGACTCGAACCCAGCGTTACAGCACCAATGCCTCTCGGTGTTTTTTCGATGAGCGGCGGGGGCAGCAAATCGTGCGGTGCGAGCGCGCGTTCGACGTGGGCACCGGTTGCTATGGGTGTTTGCGGGACTGCCTTTGGAACCGCTTCGACGACAAAGGGCTGCGACGGGGTTGGCCGTGAGCCGGCCTCAACCTCGGGCACTGGTGCGCCTGCGATTGGTTGCGGAGGGAGCGCACTTACAACGGCCTCAACCTTAGAAACCGCTTCTGCCACTGGTGGCGGTGAAGGGGTTGTAGGTGGATTAGGCACGCTATCGGAACGGTTGTTCGCTGGCGGAACCGCGCTGCGAGCAGGCGCTCGTTGCGGCAAGGCGCCAATCTGTTGCCGAGGCCTCGCACTCAATGGCTCAGCCCTCTTCTGCGAGATCGGCGCTGTCCCTTGGGAGGTATTCAGTAAATTGCCCACGGTGAACTTGCCCCGCGGCGATGAAATGCCCGGGGAAACCGTCCGAAATTCCGGCAAGACGCCCTTCGAGTTTGGAGGTGAAGCAGACGGCTTACCCGCCAAGATTCGACCGGATGACGTGGGCGCTTCTCTCGGATCCCATCCTTCGTCGAGACTCGATGGCTGCGCGCCTGTTACATCGGGCTTGTTGGTCTCACTGTCTGCAGACGACTGCCCTGATTTGGAGCGCTTCTCCCCATCAGAAGAGTTGTCTGATGGTGGTTGTCCTGTACTCATGGGCTTATATGGTTAAGACTAGCCGCCTCTCGCCACCGAGCCTCTGTGTTGGCAGCCACACGCCGCGGCCCACAAGCAGCCGACAGCCTTTAACTAACTACTGGCGGACTACTTGCGTACCAGATGGCGGCACAAAGGCAAATTCACTAGGTTCCACTTTAGCATTGACAGTGGGACTCAAGAAATCAAATCGATTGCGATTTCCTTGGGCGTCCACCAGCAGGACCCGCCTGACCTGTGCCGTGGCCGCGTCTACATAGAGGATCATGGCTTGGTAGGCAGGAGTGGACTCCTTGGGTTTGGCTTCGAGGACGAAGCCCCCTTCGAACTTCATCAGGCGCGCGTCCAGCTTCTTGAGCACGAACGACTGTTGCAACTGGCCCTCACCCACCAAGAACGACAGGGCCGCAGGGTAGGCACTCTTGCTCATGTCGCTCTCGAACATCTGCTTGTTCTCTTGTTCGTAGACGCGAATCACGTGTCCGTCCGAGGTGACGCGGTTGCCGTTGTTCTTGTAGCGCCAGCTCATCTTGCCAGGCTTGGCAAAAGTAACGTCACCATTGCTCTTTTTCTCGATGCCCGTGGCACGAATGAAGTAGGTCTGTTTGAAACCGGCGCGAAAAGTCTTGGTCTTGTCGTAGAATGTCTGCACCCGAGAGGCGATCTCGTCAGCAGTAACCTCGTTCTTGGCGGATGCAGCCGATGCGGCTGATGCAGGCGTGGCCGGCAAATTGGGGGAGTACCCCAGCGCGCACACGCCAATCGCCAAACCGAGCACGGACATGCTCGCCAACCGCCGAAGTCTCGACGAGACCCTCAGCTCGCTTTTCGCGCATCTAGCGTTGGTCGTAACTGCCACGAGGCTTGCTGTTGGGCGTTTCATAGTTCGAGATCCGGAGGCTCATTACCGCCAATCACAGGGTTTGGCAGCAAATTCGTTATATTCCCGGCCTTTTGGCCCTGAATCGGGCAATCCCGCAGTCCGCTGGTGCCGGCCAAGTACCCAAATTAGTTGCGCCGCAATCGCGCCACGAGCTGCGGCGGAAGTTTGTTTTTCGATCGAGCGGGGGCACGGGGCAAGATGGGCAAATGCGCAACCCGCAGGTGAGTCATTGCTAGTGCGAGGGCATCGGTCGCGTCCGCGCGGGGCAATTCATTGAGACCTAGCGCCGCTTTAACGATGAGCGCAACCTGTCGCTTGTCAGCAGCGCCGCGACCGACGATGGTGCGCTTCACCAGCGCCGGAGAATATTCTGCAATTGAAATCGCAGCGCGACAGAGCGCCAACAGCACCACCCCGCGCGCATGCCCCAGCTTCGACGCGGCTTGCGCGTCTTTGTGAAAGAATAGTGTTTCGACGGCACCTGCATCGGGCCGATACTTTTCGATGATCGCGCTCAGCTCGGCATCGATCTCGACCAACCTTATTGCAAGCGCCTCGGTCTTGGTGGTTTCAATAACGCCGTGGCCAATGTGAATCAGGCGCGACCCGTCGCGGCGCACCAAGCCCCAACCGAGATAGCGTGTTCCAGGGTCAATGCCAATGACTAACATGCGCTGAATCTCGACGAACACCGCATGGTCGCCAACAACCCGACCCCGCGCGCTGCAAGCTGCCGAGCCTTATCTGAGGTCATGATTCGTAGTCGACCATCCGCACGCCCCGGCGAACTTTGTCCGCCTCAGTCGCAACTCGCAACCGTTCGTAGAGTGCCACCACATCGGTCTTGATATTGCGGACATTGAGTTCCGGTGAGGTCTTGTCCAAGGTTTTGAGCAGCAGATTCCCGGTGCCAAGTAGGCGCTGACCAAAAGAGCGCTCCACCGTGTAATCGACGATGCGATACAGATCGATCTGCTCAAGACGCTTCGAGAGCACACCGGTCTCTACTACAATCCGGCGCGTGGTAATGCGATAGGTACACCTGAGCGTTCGCATCCAGCAGATAATCAACCACAGACCGACTGAGAGAATGACCCACAGCACCGTCGTGAGATTGGGGATCAAAGCCGAGCGGCCTTCGAACAAGAGCTCCTCGCCGTCGTGAACCGGCTGAGCCGACTGAGCCTGCGCCTGGAACATGTAGAATGACTAGCATTTCTTCTCCTGCTACAGGAACCCGAAAGCCGCCCCCCACATTTCAGGGATTGACTTCCTCTAGGGCCGGGCCCCAAACAGCCCACACGCCACCAGCATCTAGTGCTAGCTTGCGGCCGTGTCGAAAGTGACTGCTCAAGCCGAAAAAGCAAGCAAACCCGCAACACCAAAAGAACTCACAGGCAAGGAACGGCGCGCACTGCGGGCGTTGGGGCATGCGCTCTCACCTGTGGTGCACATTGGTAAGGCAGGTCTTACCCCCGGGGTGACCCGTGAATTGCAGGGCGCGCTCAAAGCACACGAGCTCATCAAAGTGCAGCTGCTTGGCGAATGTCCGCTCGAGCGAACCGATGCCGCGGAACAGATTGCCAAAGCCGCTATTGCGAGCGTGATCCAGACGCTGGGCAAAACGTTACTGTTCTACAGGCCCAATCTGGAGAAACCAAAAATATCCCTCAAAGGACCTAGTGCTTCCGACGCAATAATCGCTCGGCCGCGCAAGGCGCCCTCCAAAGGATTACGGCCGAAGCACAAAGATGCCGCGAGCCAACGCGCGGACTCCCCAGGCCGACGCTCGGACTCCTCAAGCCGACGTTCAGGCTCCTCAAACCGACGTTTGGATGCCACAAGCCGGTACTCGCGTTCCAGTGGGAACAAGAAATAGAGAAATGCTCAATGGCCCGACAGCAGAATTCATCAAACCTGGCCTGGATCGATCTCGAAATGACCGGGCTCGACCCGAGTGAGCATGTCATTCTGCAAGCTGCGCTGATTGTAACCAACTCGCGGCTCGAACCGCTGGAAGAGATGTGTTTCGATGTTTGGCAGCACGAATCGGCGCTGACGAACATGTCACCCTTCGTGCGCACGATGCACGAGACCAATGGTCTGCTGCAACGGCTGCGCGCGTCGAAAATAGATACGCGCGACGTCGAGCGAAAATTGATTGAGAGCATTACCGGGTGGTGCCCATACCCGGCGGTTCTCTGCGGCAACAGCATTGCTTCCGATCGCGGATTCATCGACGAGTACATGCCAGGACTCGCCGGGTATTTGCACTATCGCATGGTGGACGTGTCGGCACTAAAAGTGTTGCTGCGGCTCTGGTATGGCGAGAGCGCAGAGTTCAAGAAACCGGAAAGCGGTGCTCACGATGCGCTGTTCGACATTCGGCAGTCAATCGCCGAATTGGCTTTCTATCGCAGCAAGTTCCTCGTTTCGCGGTAAATTGTAGCGTAAACTTTCAACCTCCAGCAACTACGCATTGTTCACTGAGAATTAATGCTCAAACACACATTTATACACGCCGAAGGCATCGGCCCCGCCACGGAGCAAAAACTCTGGGAGGCGGGGATCCATACTTGGGATCACTTTCTAGCTCGACAACGCGAGGGCAAGCTGCCCCATCGAAAGTTCGAGCGGCTTGCTCCATTGCTCGAAGAGTCGCTATTGGCAATTCGACGGCGTGACATCGGTTTCTTTGGCACTCGGCTCAAGTCATCGGACCAGTGGCGTATGTACGGAGAGTTTGCGACGCAAGCGGCTTTCGTCGATATCGAGACCACAGGCTTGAGCCCAGAATTCGACCAGATCACGGTTGTTGGCTTGCTTGCAGGCGGGCACTTCCATGCATTCGTTCAAGGCAGCAATCTCGACAAGTTTTCCGATGCCATTGCGAAGTTTCCGCTCGTCGTTACCTTCAACGGCGCTCAATTCGACTTGCAGTTTCTTCGGCGACGGTTCCCGCAGTTCAATCCGCTCGCTCACATTGATCTGCGGTACGCATTGTCCAAGCTCGGGCACAAGGGCGGGCTCAAGCAGATCGAGCGCAAGCTTGGTATCATACGACCGGAACACCTCCGTGAGGTCGACGGTTACGAAGCCGTGCGCCTGTGGTCAGCCCATCGACGCGGTATTGCCGGAGCCCTGGACCGCTTGGTAGAATATTGTCGCCACGACGTGGTGAACATGAAGCCATTGGCAGAACGCGTGGCAGCAGAGATGCCCAAGGTTACAGGGGTAACAACCCCGTTCTAGCCTTCAGTCGAACTGCACTGATCGCTTCGTGAATGCGCCATCCATCCACCATCCGT
>CAZCNI010000140.1:0-6011 GCA_964499765.1 uncultured Polyangiaceae bacterium | reverse complement strand
CAAGGGGCAGCCCTGATCATTATGGGCCACGGCAATCAAGAATACGGTTTCCTGCTGTTTTCGAGTCAAGCTGACTTCAAGGGATTTCTCCACGCAGCCAAGTCCGCGCAACCCACCGTGCAACCTCCGATGCCGCTCTTTGCGCTCGACTACAATCGCGGTGCCGACATCCCGGTGGAACTCAGGAAAGAAGCCACTGCCCACGGTTGGCAAGTCGCGAACGCCAATGCTTACCCGGCGATCACCGTACTCGACGCGCAGTTCAGCGAGCGCTCACCAACGCCAACACAATTGAAACAAGCTGAGGCCATTGCACTGGCGCTCGCGGAATTTGCACAGAACCGGCGCGACGCCAGTACGGCAAAGCAGCCGCCACCCGCTGCTGTCACGACCACCGTGCAGACACACTCGGGGCCCATTCAAGTCACGTTAGCGCTCGCAACTGTGACTCATCACGCAGCTAACGAAAACACGTCTACTGGAACAACCCAGCGTCCCCGCGCCGCATCGAAAAAAAAAAGACGGAAGTACTGAAGTCCCGGACCGGCGAACTCGAATCATCGGTTACAGCGGAAGTGTCCCCCGATTGCGCGGTTTGGGTCGGGCCCCAAACCGCCCACGTAATAACGGCCGTAGTGCGCCCGGGAAAAACGCGGGTAAAGTAACGCGTGGTCCACGATACAGTCCCCATGCAGCAACCGAATCACACACCTGCGTTCGTTGCACCCAGCCAACCGCGAGCGCGCCGCAGGCTTTGGCCATGGCTCTTGATTGCCCTTGTGGTTGTCTGCGCCCTCGGGCTCGTTGGGCTGGCTGTTTCGGGTCCCTATCGAACATTGAAGGGACTACAGTCGGCGATGGCCGTTGGCGACACCAGCGCACTCAATGACTACGTTGACTTTCCAACACTCAGGCAGAACCTCAAACAACAACTCAATGCCCGCGCAAACGCGCACGTGAATGCAGCACTGCCGAGTGGTATTTTGTCGCAATTGGCAACGGGCATTGCTAGCGGTGTCGTCGATACGACGGTGGAATCGTTGGTGACTCCCACTGGACTCAACAAGTTGGTTCTCGGTGCCTCACTCATCACAGGCCAACCCCAGGGTGAGCCGAGCGGCACACTGGCTAAGCGATTCGACAGCGGCGGCGGCTCATTCGAGGCCGCGGATCGATTTGTTTACACGATCAAACCAACTGCCAACCGCGAACTCACGTTGATATTGACCCGCACCGGCCTCAGCTGGCGCTTGACGAACGTCCTACTGCCTGCGGAGGCATAGCTTAGGGGCCGTCCCGGGTAGGGAACCTCTGATCAGTCTGGCGCAGTTTGGCACAGCCGACACTTGGCACAATTGGGCCTCGCGCGGTGCAACACAGCAGAAATACAGCCGACAATCCGTGGGGTGCTTACCCACCAGACTTGGCACCAATGTTGCTGAAGGTTCAAGTGGCACCGACTCCTCGCACATCTTGAAGTGCCACTTAGCTTTTCTTCCTTTCTTAGCACCGCGCTCGACACACGCGCAGTCCGAGACATTCGCGATTGCCGATGTGATCGAGCCGGGCCTCGGCGCAGATCCGGACGAGAACACGGCGAAGGTTCTGCGCACGTAGACTTGTGAGCACTTACACCCGATCAGGCTTTCTTAGACTTCATTGGCAACCATCAGTCGCTGGCCATCGTGCTTCATTGATTCGGGTGCTCGACTCACTGAATGGCGGTCCATGCAGCAGCAGCGCTTCCTTCGTTAGTTTTCAACGACCCGCCGTGCGCTTGAGACCTGTTCCCGCGCACAGCGGGTCGTTGCGCAATTTCGTCCCACCTGCGTGTCACTGCCGAAGAGCTCGCAGTCAACTACATGCTCGTGGATACTGTCTTCGCCAATCAATTGACATATCCCGTGCACCCGTCAAAATTCTGGCGAGTATCGCTTGGCAGTCCAGCGCGCGGGTTGCCAAGAATCGCCTGCTGGGGCTTGCCATCGGCTGATCGATGAACCACGAATTAATGCGGATAGTTTCTTATGTTCGTCCAACACCACGGGTGGGGAGGTCCGAGCTCGGCACGAAGAGGCGTTTCGCCAATTCAGCAGCTACGGCATACTGGATGCAGGAAGAACATGACCCGCCCGCGGGCAGGCCACGGCAGAAAGGAGACACCGCGTGAACCCACACCATTCCTCGCGTGACAATCCGATCGATCTCTGTGGAGACTTGACCCAGTTCTTCCTGGAAATCGTGGAGGCCGTGCGTCAGCGGCGTGCCTACGTCACGACGAATCCCGCGGCAACTTACATCGCTAGCTTGTTGGCAGACCACGCTTACAACGCACCCGTAGCGGCTGATGAAAACCAGCCGCTCAGCTTGCAGCTCGCGAACGCCCTAGCGTTGGTTGGCATGGAGCGCTTCGAAAGGCTGCGTCGCGTAGGCGACCAAGTTCTATACACCACGGGATTCTTTTCCGAGCATTTGGAGAGCCGCGGCATAGCGAAGACGTACGTTGAAGAGCTCGGCGCACGCGCCTACGCCACTGCCGGCCGCATGCTGATACTCGATCGCCGAGAACAGAATAGCCTATTCGTGGAACTCTCCGAACGGTTCCACATGTTCGTGGATTGGGTTCATGAGGTTGCTGAACTTCTGCTCGTTAGCGCTGCGCGCACGGAGAGTGCGCTCGTGCAGCTGTATGAACGATGGTTGGCAAGTGGAAGCGAAGCCCTCGCCGCAGCGCTAGCCCAACGCGGATTCGTACCCGTTCGCGGCACAGGGACGCTTCAGTGAAACCCGCCCGCCAAGCTCGTTCACTACGCCCTGCGGGCGAAGTTTGACCGACGACGCGATGAGTGCTCAGGCCATGCGCAGGGTTAGGTCCCTGCGCACGTCGAGTGGCCCTCGTTAGTGAGCCGAGACGCCGGTCTTGCTGGTGATTTGCGAAGGGCAATTGACTTGCTTATACGTAACGACTGGATTGTCCGCGCAGTTATACCAATCCGTGAACCAGAGGCAGCCCGCAAGTAACCCGGGAAGGCTGCCGAACACGGACTGACACTTGGTTCTCATCGTACTGCAGTTGCCACCGGTGTTGGAGTAGAGGCCGCCATACGTTGCACCAAGATCCGTTGACGAACCCCATTCGGTCTTGCAGCCCTGGGTCATCGCACCCACGCCACCGCCGGGAATGAGAACGTCGAATTGGTCGCTGGCGATACCACCGATGTTGATGACCTGGACGATCATCTGCCGACCCGTGATCGCTGTTGCACCCGGATTAGCTCCATCGTGTCCGGCGCCAGTAAATTGAAGCTCGTAGCATGTGCCGCAAGTAACGTTGTTGTGAGCTACGAAACCGTACGACATGTTGGTAGCAGCATCGTACCAGGGAGAGAAGTCATAGCACTCGTACGCACTGCCTCCGCTATCGCAACCGCTCTTGGTATTGGCGCCAGCGCCGGTATGCTTCGTGGTTCCATTCACATCGCAGTAAGGCACATTGGTGGTCCACGAGCAGGAAGGCATGCAACAGTCCCAGTAACGAGTGGCATAGCCAGTCGAACCCGAAATGGGAGGGTTGATCGCGGTTGAGTAGCTGCTCGAAGGATTCACCGAAGAACCAGTGCCGCCGGTCGGGCTGTTACCACCGGCAGCACTCGTGGTTCCACCGGTTGCGTGCGTGCCGCCTGTTCCAGAAGCACCGCCCGTGGACACGGATGAGCCCGAGCAAGCGCCGCAGGTATTTGCGCAGAAGTTATTTTGAGTGAACCAGGTGGACCCGCACTGCCCCCACGTTTTCCACGTGGCGCAAGGCGTGCCCTGAGGCACAATGTCCTCGCAGGTGCTCGCAGCCACTGTCCCCCCGGTGGCCACTACGCCCCCGGCTGACACTGTGCCCCCTGCTGGTGAGCTGCTGTTCCCACCTTGGTTGGCCGTGGTCATAGTGCCACCAACGTTCACGACACCGCCAACGTTCGCTACAGTGCCGCCAGTCGCCGCAGTTCTACCGCCGACTGCCGAAGACTGGCCGCCAGTTGCCGCAGTCCTGCCGCCAACGGCAGACGTCTTGCTGGCCGTGGAAACGACGCCACCAACTGCTTCATTGCCACCGGTCGAAGAATTGCCGCCCTGCTGCGAGTTACCACCATTGCCCGTTGCGCCGCCTTGCGCGTTCGAGCCACCTTGTCCTGCAACACTACTGGTCGTGGCGCCACCAGTGGAACCAGCCGTGGTGATACCGGTGGTCGCTGGTCCCGGCACCGCAGAGCCGCTGCCGGAGCAAGCAATGATGCCAACTGAAGCGATGATGGAAAGACAGGGAACAGCACTAAGTCGCATTCGAAGACTCCTAATCCGATCAACAGAAGAGTGAAGGCGTACGCATTCGCCGTCCAGAGAAAAGTACTCTCAATCGACACCTTGAACAGCAAGGACGTTCGCGCGCAATTTCGTCAGTGGAACCTGTGTTTCCTTGAACCAAGTGAAGCTCAATTGGCAACGCTAAAGGCTTGACTCGAAGATGCTCAAAATTGCACGCAGCTTCGCCGTGCCAGACAGATAACTTCGATGAGACAACAATATGCTTGCCGTGATTCTTCCGTTTCCGGCAAAGAGCTATAACGATACTGGATCAACATCAAAACATGCACATTGTGCGTTTGAATTCGACCAGTTTGGGTTGCGGTCGGAGGTAGGCAACTGGAGCGTGAAGACCGCAGCCGTGCCGAAAGTTGACCGGTCATTGAGGCGTAGCCGCTGCTTGCCCTTCACCTCTGCTTGAGCGAAAAACACGCCCGATGTCGGTGTGGATGTTCCGACAGAGCGATCGCGCCTGCCTATACATACTCGCACGGCCTGCCTTCATTCGATGAAGAACAGGCCGTCCACGAGGCGCGCTGAAAATGCGCGTACCAGCTCCGCGTCTTTAGATTACTTCAGAGGCGTGGCGCACCAGGTTCTGTCGTCGCAATAGGGGACAGTGCCGTCATTGCTCTGACAGGTCGAATTGGCAACGGTGCTTAGGTGATAGAACAAGGACCCGTCGCGCATGTCATCAACCGAGCTGAAGTTCTTGTCGGCGCTATTGAGAGTGAGATCGAACCGTATGGTAGTTCCAGTAGTGGGCTTAGTGCCGGGCCACGGTAGAAGAGCTTCAATGGCGTAGCCAATCGAGGGGTTGATCTTTTGAGCATACTGGGCAGCAGGTAGAGCCGTGGCAGTACCTTGGCTGGCGCCATTAACGTTGCTCGTCTTGACTGAGACAGCGGGCCCTGAAGCGGGAATCTGGACATGCAGCGTATTGGTGTCAGTTCCAGTCAAACCAGTGACGTTGTTGTTGGACGAGAACAAGATCTCGATTGAATCACCCTGATAGGTCTTGGTAAGAGCCTGTGTAGGATCCGCCATCTGAACGGTTTGCACGCTAGCGTCCTGCACGTCAACGAACACATGCAGGCCAGCAGCAGACCAAGCCACTTGGAAGGTGGCAATTTCAGGCGCCCGCGCGTGAAAATCGATGTAACCCTGATTGTGTGTTCCATCGAGAACGGCTGACGGAACACCACAGAAATCGTCGCCCAAACCATCAACGGTCTGCGTTCCGTCAAAAGCAGGGATCTCCGTGCAGGGGTCGCCGGTCACGTCACAAGCAATGCCACCGTCCGCTTCAGGGCATCCTTGCCGCGAAGCCCGGAGTGACGCTTTACCGCTTCCGAGATGAGCGAGCCGACCGTGAAGTTCGGATCGAGGCTCGTGAGAGGATCCTGCGCAACGAAGCCGATCCCTGCCTCGCGAAAGTCGGCATACATTTGCAAGGGTGTTGCCATCTGAACCGCTTGCGTAAAACCAAGGTCGCCATCAAGCATCGATCGTTCAAGATCAAGAAACCGGATTGTCGGGAGCTGGAAGACGCCTTCGATTGCTGAATACTTCGTTGGCAACAGTCTTGGATAGTTTAAGAATTCGCGGACAGGGTTCTTGGGGTTCCCCAGATTTCAAAAAAAGGCAGTGTAGCCCCC
>CAZCNI010000139.1:0-6085 GCA_964499765.1 uncultured Polyangiaceae bacterium | reverse complement strand
CAGAGCCCTGGTTTGACCGGATCAGAAAGCTTGAACCCGCTCATGAAGGCATGCTCGAGTTTTTCCGTCAATATTGCCGTGAAATCGGCGATGAATCGCGCTGGATCGACGTGTTGCAGGGGGCGCAGCGCGTCATGCCCGATGGCACAGCCAAGGCCCGTTCATCCGAGGAACTCGCCGAGTTGGCAGAGAAGCAAACCAACGCTCAGCGTGCCATCGAACAGTATCGCGCGGTTCTGCGCCAGGAGCCTAACAACGAGTCAGCGCGCGACGCACTCAAGCGTCTGCTCAAAGCCACGCAAGGTTTCACCACGCTCGTCGAATTGCTCCGTCAACAGTTGGAGCATACGCCGGCTGAAGAATACGAGAAGCGTCTGGAGATCCTGCGCGAAGTGGCGGGTGTGTATCGCCAGTATCTGAAGAACGATACGGCCCTCGTTACGGTGCTGCATCAGATCGTCATGCTCGACGAGCGATTGGACGCTCACGACGTCGAGGAGCTGCGAGAACTGGTTTCTTTGTACGACAAGTTGGGGCGACACCGTGAGCTACTCACCTACCAACTGAAGCTTGCGGAGGTGTCTCCAGACGTCGAAGAGAAGGCCATGCTCTACCGCGCTGCTGCGCGACGCTGGCTCGAGCAGTTCTCGAATTTCCAGAACGCGACTGAGGCCTACGAGGCACTTCTGCTGGTGGTACCTCGTGACCCAGAGGCGATGGAACGTCTCAATGAGCTCTATCGAAAGCGTCGTTCCTGGCCGCAGCTGTTTGAGCTCTTGTCATTGCAGGTCGAGAGCCTGACGGGGCCGCAACGAGTTAGTGTGCTCTGGGAACTTGCCCAGCTGGCAGCCGATCGGTTGCATCGATTGGACGACGCCACTCGGCTCTATCGGCAACTTCTCGAGCTCGACGGCACGCGCGTTGAGGTCATTGATGCGCTCGAGAAGCACGCAGAGCGCAACAAGGACTGGCCGACACTGGCGTTCGTGCTCGAGCGTCGGGCGGATCTGGTGCTCGACCCAACGCAGCAGTCAGCTATTTTGCAGAAGCTCGGCGCCGTATACCAAGAGCACCTGCAAGACATCGATTCAACGGTCCGTACTTGGCGTCGCGTATTGGCGTTGCAGCCCGGGCACCCGCGCGCGCTTCGCGTCTTGCGTGACACCTATCTGCAGAATAACGACTTCGACGGCCTCACTGAACTCTACGCTTCGCAGTCCGACTGGGACGGTTTGGTTGAAGTGCTGGGCAATACAGCCGATCGTGCCACCGAGCCGAGTCTGCGCTTGGACCTGTCGTACCGCGCAGCTGCCATCTTCGAGAACCAATTGCATCAGCCGCAGCGCGCCTTCCGTTCATACGAGCGCATCCTAGCCGCAGATCCAAACGATGTGCGTGCAGCCAGGGCGCTGATCCCCTTGTTTGAGGTCGATGAGAAGTGGTCGCGGCTGCCTGCTCTATATGAATTGCTCTTGACGCACACGGAAGACGAAGATGAGCAGTTAGAGCTGATGAACAAGCTCATCGACACGACCGGCAAAAAACTGCTCGACCGCAAAGCGGCTTTCGCTTACGCGCGACGTGCCTTCGAGTCGTTCCCGCGCAACGAGTCCGTGTGTCAGACGTTCGAGCAAGCGGCTCGCGCCGGGCAGATGTGGGATGGGTTGCTCGAGGCGCTCGAGCAGCGAGCTTCTGCCATCGTCACCCCGGGGCGACCGGTAGAACCGGATGCCGCTGCAACAGCTGAGCCCGAAGAGGCCCGCAGCAAGAAGAAGGGCAAGAAGAAGAACAAGCGTGGTGAGCCAGAAGCACCTCAAGCGCGCGAGCCCGAGAAAGGGAGAGAAGGCGAACCGAGCAGCGAGCAACGAGCCGTGATGCTCATGCAGGCGCGCATCCTTGCCGATGAGCTGGGACGGCTCCCGGAAGCCATCGAGAAGTATCGGGAGGCATTGAAGACGTTTCCCAACGACACGCAGATCGACTCGCTGCTCGAGAAGCTGCTTACGGCGCACGATCGAACCGACGACTTGCGCTGGCTCTTCGAGCACCGGGTGACTCACGCCGCAACTGCAGAACAGGGCGTGGGTATCTTGGCTGCTTGGGCCGAGCTCGAGCGATTGACGTTCCGGGAGCCCGCTCGGGCCGTGGAACTCTATCGACGTATCCTGAAACTGGACGACAAGAATGATGCCGCACTGGCGGCCCTGGCTGAGCTGCTACTGGAAGCCGATCAACTCACGGAAGCCGCGGAAGCCCTCGAACGGCGTCGCCAAAACATCGAAGGCGCAGAACGCATAGAACTAGAAGTGCGGCTAGCTGAACTCTACGCAGGGCGGCTTGCGCGGCCGGCAGATGCACTGAGTGCTGCGGTCGCGGCTTTGGAGCGTGCACCGGAAGATGTGCGTGCATTGAACGTCGTGGAACACCTGCTTGACGTGGAGGGCGTGCGTCGGGATGCCGCAACCGTTCTCGCAACACGGTTTGCAACGGGGGGCGAGGCCCGGCGTGAAGCACAGGCGTTGTCCGTATTGCTCGAGTCGGCGGACACACGAGAGCAGAAGTTGAGCCTGGTCAGACGATTGATGGTCGTTTACGACCAGAAGTTGAGCAGTACGGGCACGGCTCTCACGTTTGCACTGCGGGCGCTTGGGGAATTTCCTGATGAACTGGAACTCTGGGAGGTTGCAGAGGAGCTTGCAGTGCGTGCCGGTCGCCCAACGGATCTGATCGAGACACTGCATACGGTTCTTAATACCGAACTGCCGCGAGATTTGGAGCTAAGCCTGTGCGAGCGCGCTGCTCGAGTCAACGAGGAACGGCTTGGTGATCCGATTGGGGCTACGCCCTATCTTGAGCGCATTCTCCGCCTCGACGTCGAGAATGACCACGCTTTCGGGCGACTCAAAGATATCCTGACCGCCGCCGAGCGCTGGGGCGAATTAGAGGACATTTATGGTCGTTCGATTGAGACGACCACGACACCGACACGTAAGCTCGAAATGCTGATCGAAGTGGCATTGATCAGCGAAGAAATCTTGGAAGACTGCCCGAAGGCCATCGCGTACTACGAGAAGCTGCTCGAGCTCGACCCCGTTCACGCGGTGTCCCTTGAGTCACTGGACCGGCTCTATTCCCGCTTCGAGATGCACGAGAAGCTCTCCAATCTGCTCCAGAGGCGCCTCGGTTTGGCGGTGGGCGACGAGTCGGCGCAATTACGACGCCGGTTGGCGCAGTTGCTGCTTGAACAGCTGCATCGACCGGATCAGTCCATGGTCTTGTTGCAGAGCTTGCTCGCCGACAATCACAACGACCGCGATGCACGCAACCTGACCGAGCGACTGCTTGAGATTGGCAACTTGCGTGCTGAAGCCGCCCGTGCACTAGAGAATGTGTACCTGGCGCGCGACGAAATCAGAGATCTGGTGCGCGTGTTGTCGATTCAGCTCGAATGCCTCGAGAGCGCGACCGAGGTCACGGCCGTGGACGAGCGACGAATACTGATTCGGCGCATTGCCGTTTTGCGCGACACGCGACTGCATGACGATCAGGGCGCATTCGAATCCTATGCGCGGTTGGTGCCACTCGAGCCGACTGACGGAGACGTCCGGCAGCGACTCCTCGATATCGGGCGTAGACTCGGGACTCTGCTAGCGGTTGCGCAGGCAATGTCGGAGGCCGCTAGGAACGCAGATTCTCCGGCGGTCAAGGCAGACATTTTGATGCAACTAGCAGGGTTGCATGAGCAAGGGCTCTCGGATGTTGCCGCGGCTGAATCGTGCTACCGCCAAATCGTCGAGTTGGACCCGGACGATGTTGCCGTTGCACTTCCCGCTGCCAAGCAACTGGAACGGATCTACGTTGCTGGTAATCAATCCAAGCAGCTCGCAGAGACACTGCGGATCGAAATCATGCTCGAACCGTCTGAGCAGGATCGACGAAGATTGCGGTTGCGCCTGGGAGATTTATGTCGTGATGTACTATCCGACTTTCCGGGTGCAATTGAAGCCTACCGAGCTTGTGTCGCCGAACAACCTACCGACGATGTTGCGCTAGAAGCCCTGGATGGTCTCTACGAGAGCAGCGAATCCTGGTCGGAATTGCTGAAGGTTCTCGAGCAACGCCAAGGTCTGGCAACCAGCGAGGATACGCAGAGACACCTGGGGGTGAGGCGGGCACGGCTAGCGTCGGACAAGCTCAACGATTTGGACCTCTCGGTCGGTGTTTGGCGAAGTCTCATCGACTCACTCGGGCCCGATACGCAAAGCCTTTCAGCACTCGAGACGCTCTACGCGCGACAGAAAGCCTGGCAAGAACTGGCGGAAACTCTCGAGCGTCATCTCGAGATCACGACTCAGGGCCCAAGCGAGCTGGATCTTCTCGCCCAGTTAGGGGACGTCCGTCGCCTTTACTTGACCGACGCCGCGGCAGCGCTTGAAGCCTATCGACGCGCCCTGGCTTTGGATTCGAATCATGGTGCCACACGCCTGGCGCTGGCGTCCATGCTGAACCACGAAGAAGTTCCAGCCCGTAAAGAGGCAGCTGAGATGCTGCACCCGATTCTGGAGGCCGAGCACGATTCCGCCAAGCTGGCAGAAGTCATCGACATCCAGATTGCGGCAGAGGAGGACCCCGTTGATCGGCTTGCCCTGCTGGATAAGGCTGCAAAAGTGGTGGAGGGTGAACTCAACGATCCGCTGCGCGCTTTCAGCTATATCGTACGCGGCACGCGTGAGGCAGTGGGTCACTCGGACCTAGGGGATTGGTTGGCGAGTTTGCGTCGCCTGGCCGTGGCCGCTGGGCAAGAGGCAGCCCAAGTTACGCTGCTGCGCGAGGTGGTCAGCGACATTTTCGACGGCGAGACGCAGTTGGCGGTTCTACTCGAGATAGCGAGCATGGCCCTGAGCGCGCTGCAGGATTCTGGTTTGGCGCGACAGTACTTCGAGAAGGCACTCGAGCAGAGTCCGGAGAACCGTAAGGCTCTGATGGCTCTGGAAGTCATCCACGAACAAGCCGGTGACATTCGAAGTCTTCTCGATGTGACTGCACGTCGTGTCGAGACGGCGCTCGACGATGAAGAGCGCAAGCAGCTGCTGTTCAGACAAGCCCAACTGCTCCATGAGAACCTGGGCGAACGTACGCAGGCAATCGAAGTTTACGAACGGATCATTCAAAACGAACTCGACCCGCGTGCCGTGCAGGCGCTCGAGGGGCTATATCGAAACACTCAGCGATGGGACTCGTTGGTTGCCTTGTTGCAGCGCCAGTCGGAGGTTCCGGGCGCGGATCTGGTAGCGCTTCACGTTTCAACCGCGATCATTTGGGCTGAAAACGTGGGTGATGTTGCACGTGCGCTCGACGAGCTCGAGCTTGCCCTCCGTGATCGTGAACCCGAAGCTTCGGCGGTGGCCGCACTCGAGAAGATTCTCAGTGAGGCCAAAGACGTCGAGAGTCGCGCGCGCGCCGCAACACTGCTTGAGCCCGTCTACTTAATGCAAGGCGATTTCCGTCGCGTGATTGGGACCCTCAAAGCTCGATTGGAGGCGACTTCTGACCCAACGGAACGCAAGGATCTGCTCAGTAGACTTGCCAAGATCTACGAGGAGCAGACGGAAGAGTTTGGCGAAGCACTCGAGACAGTCGCTCTGCTCTTCCGAGAAGATCCGACCGATGAAGCCACTCAGATAGAACTCGAACGCCTCGCCAAGGTTTCGAGTTCACATGCGCGACTGGCCGAAATCTACGCTGGAATCCTGCAGAAAATCAGCCCGGATGACGTAGTGTCTGCGCGGCTTGCTCGCCGCACGGCAGACCTTTATTTGGCCAATGATGCCCCGGAGCAGGCGCTGGTGTTCTATAGCCGCGCCTTCGCATTCGACTCGGAGAACAGCTCCCTGTTCACGGAAGTCGATACGCTGCTGCAACGTCTGTCACGCCACAGCGAACGCGTTGCGCTTTACCGCAAGGCCCTCGAGCATCAGTATGACTTTGCTGCGCGGATCGAATCTCTGCACGTGATCGCTGAGCTGCAGCGTGGGCCGCTCAATGATGTCGACTCCGCTATCAAAACCCTACGTGAGGCATTGGA
>CAZCNI010000138.1:0-6095 GCA_964499765.1 uncultured Polyangiaceae bacterium | reverse complement strand
CCACCGATCAGCGATTCTCGACGCAGAGGACCCATTGCTGCCAAGATGCCGGGGCCCGCTTGATTGCCGCGCAGCCAACGCACATGAGCCGCTGACTCATCTGCCAGCAGACGTGACGCGCGCAAACCCTGTGAAAATCGAGTGTCTTCGGGCGACAGCAACACCAAGTTCATACCCCGATGAGAGGCCGCCACTCGCAGTCGCTTGCTCTCACCATTCGCATAGCGCGCCGACAATGAGTTGCCCGTGCCAATCGGAGACAGGGCCGTAAGGATTCGACCATCACCACCAAGGACACAACCGATTGCCACGGGGTGCTTCGATTGCTCGATGACCACTATGCTTTGTCTGAGGCTAGCAAGGTCCGGCCCCTTGGCGTCAGCAGATTTGACAGGCGTCTGCGTCGAGGCGTTGGCGGGTTTAGTTGTATCCGCAAAAGCGGAGGACGTGAATCCGGTTGTCACGGCTACGCTGAAAAGAAGAGTGCGAGCAATGCTGAGGTGAGTCACGCTGTAATTGTAGCTCCAAATTAGCTCGGGACACTACCTCGCTTTTATGCGTGCTTTTGAGCCGGGCCAAGCTGCCCGAGGCCAGTTATTATCCCCGTGAAGACCCCGCAAAGCCAGTACCGGCTGTTTGTAGCCGTGAGCCCTGGGCTTGAGCCGTGGCTCATATCAGAACTGCAGGAGCTCGGCCTGACGGCAACGAGCGTTGCTGGCGGCGCCGAACTGTACGCCAGTACTGAGCAACTATGGCGGTTGCACCATGAGTGTCGTTTGGCAGAACACATTCGAGTCAGACTACGCTCGTTTCGTGCGCGACACTTCGACGAGCTTATCGCTGGCCTGCGGCGATTGCCCTGGCACGCGTATTTGAATGCCAGCCAGAAGGTCGACATTCGTGCCACCTGCCACCGCTCGAGGCTCTGGCATTCGGATGCAGTTGCCGAACGCGTTCGAACCGCACTGACGCAAAGTAATCGAACGAACACCGGAGAAATCGAGCTCGACGAGACCGGCGCGTCGCAAGCGGTCTACGTGAGGATTACCGGCGATTGTGTCCAACCCGCAATTGATGCGTCGGGCGAGCCGCTACATCGCCGCGGACGGCGCACCTTCGTAGCTGTCGCGCCCTTGCGCGAGACGCTGGCGGCTGCACTGGTACGCGTGGCAAACCAAGCGAGCTTGCCAACGGTGCCGAGACTCTGGGATCCGTTTTGCGGTTCGGGCTGCATTCTGCTCGAGTGGGCGGAGTCGAGACTCGAACTCGCTGCCGGACGCGACCGCAGTTTTGCGTTCGAACATTGGCCGATTCATGACGCGGCCGCCTATACGGCGTGGCAACAAGAGCGTGGCGATCGAGTGCCAGCAGAGGTGCAGGCGCTAGGCTCAGACATTGATGCGCGTGCATTGGAAGCTGCCCAGGGCAATGCGGCGCGCTGTTCACTGGAACGCTATTGCACTTGGCACTGTGGTGACTTCGAGTCGTTGGCGGACCAGGTGCCACTCGGTACACCCATTATCACCAACCCACCTTATGGCGTGCGTTTGGGCGATCGACACGCCACCGCACAGCTCATGCAGCGGTTCGAGTCCCTGCTGGCACGGCGCCCTGACTTGAGGCCAGCAGTCGTTCTGTTGCCTCACCCAATTCGGCACTGGAAGCCAAGACTTGCCTGGGAGTCCGTGGCCCGATTCTACAACGGGGGTTTGCAGGTCCAAATTATGCGGTTGGTCTGACTAGCGCCGAGTGAACTATCGATCGACTCGTAGCACTCCGCCGGCCGAGCCGACCAGCAGCACGTCAACACGACGGACGAACAGCCCCGTCTCCATGACGCCTGGAATCATCTTGAGCTCTCGCTCCAGTCGTGCAGGGTCATCAATGACGCCCGTGCGTACGTCATAAATGTAGTTGCCGCCGTCGGTCAGGCATGGTCTGCCGTCTCTCGCTCTAAGCACGGGTTCACCCCATTTCGCCAGGTGGCACGCGGTTGTCATGTGCCCGAAAGTAGCGACCTCCACCGGAACCGGCCAGCGCTGACCCAATCGCTGACTCAGCTTCAGTTCATCTACGATGATAACATTGACCCGAGAGGCTGCGTTGACGATCTTTTCTCTCAGGTGCGCTCCACCACCACCCTTGATCAAGTCGAGCTCATCGCTGACTTCATCCGCGCCGTCAACACAAAGCGCAATTTCCCAAGGCCCCACATCGTCGAGCATGGGGATGCCGAGCGAGAGGGCTTGGTTGCGACTTTGCATACTGGTAGCAACGCCGGAAAGCCGTTTGCCCTGAGCGATTGCACGCGCAACACCTTCGATAAACAACGCGGTGGTGGCGCCGGTGCCGAGGCCTACGATGCCGGAATCGGGCAGCAATTCCACGGCGGCTTCGGCTGCCCGGCGCCGGGCCAATGATTCATCCATTCCTTGATCCACCAATTTCATCACGTCCTAGTTCAACCGAACGAACGCGCCGTAAATGGCGCGCACAGCCGTCTCATAGTCGTCAGGCACCACACCAACGATGATGTTGAACTCCGACGCCCCCTGGTTGATGACGCGAACGTTCACCTGAGCGTCTCGTAGCGCCGCAAAGAGTTTTGCCGCAGTTCCAATCGAGTTCGACATCCCTTCACCCACCAGCGCAATCAATGCTAGGTCGCTCTCGATGGTAACGCTATCGGGCTGCAGCACGCGCCGAATCTCGTCGAGCACCGTATCGGTGTTGTCCTGCAAGTACTTCGATTCAACGATGACGTTAATGCCGTCAATGCTGGAAGGACAATGCTCGACGCTGATCTTGTGCCCTTCCATGATCCCGAGCAGTCGATAGGCAAAGCCGAGCTCTTTGTTCATCAAGCTCTTCTCGATGCAGATCATCGAAAACCCGCGCTTGCCGGCAATTCCGGCAATCTCCGTGGTCTTGACCGTTTCTGGGCTCAGTCGCGACACGATCCGTGTGCCGGGGTGCTGCGGTTCGTTGGTGTTCTTGATGCAAATCGGAATGCTCGCTTCTATCACGGGCAAGATGGCTTCATCGTGAAAGACATTCGCTCCCATGTATGAAAGCTCGCGAATCTCACGGTAGGTCACCTCCTGCATCGGCTGCGGATTAGCCACAATCCGCGGATCGGCCATGAGCAGACCTGAGACATCGGTCCAGTTCTCGTAGAGCTCCGCGCCAATCGCCCGGGCTACGATTGCACCCGATATATCGGATCCGCCGCGTGAGAAGGTCTTGACGTTGCCTTGACGATCGCGACCATAGAATCCCGGTACTACGTAGGTGCGACCCGTGTCCGCCAGTCGCGCTCCCAGGTTGGCGTAGCTGATCGGATCGACGATGCCCGAGGGCATGATCACGATGTAGTCTTTCGGATCGATGAATTCCGCACCCAGATAGGCCGCGAAAAGCAAGCCATTGAAATACTCACCTCGCGAGGCCACGAAGTCGCGACTGGTGCCGCGCTTGAGTTCTTCGAAGAACACATCGAATTGCCGATTCAGCTCCGTTTCAATCCCGAGCTCATCGGCGATGCCGATGTACCTCCCACGGATCTCCTTGAAGGGCTCCATGAAGTCGGCGCGCACTGCCGCCATGTCGTGGCACACATAGAGCAGATCGGTGATCTTTGCTTCAGACTTGGTCCGTTTGCCGGGTGCCGAGGGAACCAACACGGTCCGACGCGAGTCCTGCTCGAGAATGGCGCGTACCTTGCGAAACTGTCCGGAATCAGCCACACTCGTGCCGCCAAACTTGCATACTACTCGTGACATCCGATAACTCCTCTGAACTGCGCCGAGGCTGTTCTGGCGGGGCCACATAGCAGCGAGGGGGCCCGGATTCCAGCGTCAGCCCCCAATCCTGCCCCTTAACGTATTCGTTGCCTGATTTTCTACGCCAGCCGTGTAGACTCAGGCTCAATGAAACGCGGCGCTTTGTTTTGCTTGATCTTGACCGGTTTGCTCGCAATCGCATGTCATCCCGCTCCGAATAGGCCCGCAGTTGCACCCACACAACAATTGCCCGCCACCATTGTGGCCGCGCCGGTCTCGAACGAAGCCTTCGGACGCGCGGTGCACGCGGTCGTGTACTCCACGGAATCGAGTTCCAAGCGCTTGAGTCTGCTGGCGGGTGTAGTGCAACGGCAGTTGAGCCGCAGCGCGCAACGCTTTAGTGCCGGCTACCGTGCTGACGCGCTGACCTCCGTGCGCGGAGCGATTCTGCTGGTACGCGCCGGAGAGGCCCGCGACGCCATGTGGCAGAACGCGGGCCACGCACTCGAAGCCGCGGCCAATGAAGTTGCGCGCGGCGGCAACCAGGGTCAGGCAGCGGCCCTCTATTCCCTGCTGCTAAAGTCTCAGCCTAAGCGGGAAGTACTCGAGTCAACGCGCCTACACCTGCAAGCCATGAAGTCGTTCGACGAGCACGTCCGCCACCACGGACCGGTCGAGACAACAGGGGATCTGCAGCGAATCGCCGCACACCGCGCATTGTTGGAGCCCAGTCCACAGACGTTGCAGGCTGCCTGCTCGGCTGCGCTCAACTGGATCCGAAGCGCCATGCACTCAGACGTGACTGAGCGCTTTGCAGAAGCCAACTTCGACCGAGAAGAAGCCGTGGAAGCCTTTCGTGCCATCCGTTCGGGCGCCGCCACGATCGCTGCCCTGTATTTGCGCCATGGCGATCCCCAGGGGGCACTCGAGTTTCTGGAACAGAATGATCTCGGCCGAGTGGTTCCCACGCCGCTGCGCACAAGACTCGAGCGCGCCGCAAATGGGGGTGACGTGCAGGCCTTTGCGGATCTGTTCCGACTATTTGAGTCAGCGACTGAAGCCGAAGAACCAGAGACCGCAATTGATGCGGATATTGCCGCAGGCGCTGCGTTTGGAATCGCTGTCGAACTCTATCGCCGTGCGCCGGAGAATATTTCAACCGCCGGCACGCTGGCAGCGCTAATGATTGAGTACGGCATGGCCGAGTCCGTGCCGCATCTGATCATTCCGTCGGTGGGCGACAATCCCGGGCCCGAGGCAATGGATTACGCGCTGGAACTCGTTGAGCAGGGCCTGTCTGCCCTTGGCCGCGTCTCGGAGGTAGAAGGAGCCCGCAAGTTATTAGCGGATAGTGCGCCTCTACTCGCACTTGCCCAACAGGCGCGTCTCAAGGCGCGATTCTCGCCAAAGGTGGCTCGATTGCAGTTCTTGCTCGGTGCCATTGAGACGCGGGAAGGCAACTTACGACAAGCCGCAGCGCTACTAAAGGAAGCTGCGCACGGACAACCACAACTGGAAACCTGGTCGCTGCTATCGCAAGTAGAGCGACAACTGGGTGACTTTCCTGCAGCGCTCGGTGCTTTGGCGCGGCAGATCGAACTGTGCCGCGAAAAGGTCATCCCAGCGTCAGAATCAGAAGCGCTCGCACAGACATACGAACTCGAAATGCAGTTGGGGCACGCTCCGACCGCCAGTGCCGCATTGCAGCAGGCCCTGCACCGTGCCCTAGACGCGCGGCAGACAGCACGGACAGCGGTAGAGCAATCGCGCGCGGAACGCAGCCTGGCACGCGTTCTCGAGTTGTTTGGCGACCAAAAAAGTGCCGTCCGCGCGCTCGGGCGAGCGCTCGAGGCGGCACACGCAGATTCTGGCCAATACACGGCAAGCGTCCTGGAGGCGAGCAGAATGGCCTTGACCCATGACGACCTGGCAGGAGCAAAGGTTGCAGTGCGCGACGCCAAACGGGGAGGACTCACGCCAGAAGACGAGGTCTACGTAGGTACGTGGCTGCGAATCCTCGAACGACAGAAGCGCGAGGCCGGGGACGGGACGGTAGAAGAAGCACTGGGCAATCTCGACGATATCTCGATCTGGCCTGCAAAGCTGCGCGCCTGGACCCTCGGGCAAATCGACGCAAAGGCCCTGTCGCAATTTGCCACCACACCCTCGCAACGGACCGAAGCTCTGTTCTATCAATCCATGCAATTGCGCATCGACGGCAAGATGACAGAAGCCCGTGATATGCTCGAGCAAGTCGCCAAGAGCCCGACCGTCGAACTCGTCGAGCTTACGATCGCTCGCGACTTGTTGCGT
>CAZCNI010000137.1:0-6123 GCA_964499765.1 uncultured Polyangiaceae bacterium | reverse complement strand
GTTTCGGCAATCGGCGTTGTACTGTTGCTGGCCGGGGTGTGGTTTGGCCGTTACTTTCACGAGGTGCCCAGTCTCGCTCGCTGGCTGACGTTCGACGGCACTACACTGGCGTGGGCCATCATCGTCTATGGGCTCTGCGCGTCGATATTGCCGGTCTGGCTGCTCTTGGCTCCGCGGGACTATCTTTCGACGTTCATGAAGCTTGGCACTATCGGCGCGCTCGCCTTGGGGATTCTCTTCGTGCTACCGCCGTTGCGGATGCCACCGTTGACACGCTTTATCGATGGCACGGGGCCCGTGTTCGCCGGCAATATCTTTCCTTTCTGCTTCGTGACGATTGCTTGCGGCGCGATCAGTGGCTTTCATACCCTGATTGCGTCAGGAACCACACCGAAGCTCATCACGCGCGAGACCCATGCCAAAGCGGTTGGATACGGCAGCATGTTACTTGAATCCGCAGTAGCCATCATGGCACTGGTGGCAGCGTGCACGCTCGATCCTGGCGTCTATTTCGCGATGAATGCGCCGGCAGCTATCGTGGGCAAAACCGCAGAGCACGCTTCGAGTGTGATCACTGGTTGGGGCTTTCCAGTCAATGCCGCGAACCTGACGCAACTGGCGCATGATCTCGGCGAGAACACAGTCCTCGGTCGCGCGGGGGGAGCGCCAACGCTTGCCGTAGGAATGGCCAACGTGTTTGCCGCAATCGTCGGCGGACGGCAACTGATGGCGGTTTGGTACCACTTTGCCATCATGTTCGAAGCGCTCTTCATCCTGACGACAGTCGACGCAGGTACGCGAGTGGGTCGTTTTTTGGTGCAAGCCGTGCTCAAGCAAGTGCACCCCCACTTGGGCAACACCAGTTCGTGGTCGGCAAATTTGATTGCCAGCGCTTTGCTGGTCGCTGGTTGGGGTTACTTTTTGTATCAGGGTGTAGTGGACCCGCTCGGCGGCATCAACAGCCTGTGGCCCCTATTTGGGATTGCCAATCAACTACTTTCAGTCATCGCGCTGTGTCTGGCAACAACGGTCCTGCTCAAAATGGGTCGCGTGCGCACCTGTGTCATCACGCTCGTGCCATTGCTCTGGGTGGGAGCCGTGACGTTTACCGCTGCCTGGCAGAAGATATTCTGCGCAGACCCCAAGATTGGGTTCCTATCCGCGGCTCGCAGTCTGGGTCAGCAATTGAATCAGACCGGAGCACCCTTGGCAGACACGCAGACACTGGTGCGCACCCAATTCAATCTGCGAGTTGACGCGGCAGTGGCCGGTTTCTTCTTGGTGCTGGTGTCCGGCATCGTGTTGATTTCAGTCTGGCGTTGGATCGGGATACTGACTGGGCGACAGCCTCGCGCACTCACGGAAACGACCATCGTATGGCTTTCGCCCGAGCAGTTGCTGCGAAACCCGGCGCACCATTTCTCGCGCTCAGTTCACGGGGTAGGCCTATTCTGCCTGAGCTTGGCTCGCCAATGGGTAGGTGAGGTCACCGACGCACCATGTTCTCATGAATGCCGTTCGGTGCAGGCCCGGACGCAGCACCGCCGCGCAATCGGTAAAGCGTGGGCCGAGCGAGTGCAGGAGAAGAGTAAGCAGCCCCGCTGCTGCTGATGACGGGCATGCTGACTGCCGCAAGCCGGCGGGACCGTGCCGCACCGAACAAAAGATTGTCAGAGACATATCTGCACTTGGGCAGCGGGCCGCTCTGCGCTAGAAACGTGCGTAGGCAGCTCCGGTTGTCGGAGCAGGTCGGACATTGCAAAGGTGCGCTAAATCGAGCGCCAAGTGGGCCGTAGTGGCCTAAACGATGCGAATTGGCAGAGCCTCGAGAGCCGCGTTAGCTTGGCGCACAACTGAGTCCTTCAGTCTGCTCAACCGCGCAGCGCCAACTCGGGTAGGATTGCTGGTGGTCGCAAGGCGCCCATTATGAAGCGATCGTCAACCATTGAGCGAGTACGTAACACGGAGGCACTCGAGCATGCAGCTTGATTTCACGTCTCGGGAGCTGACAATCAAGCTGGTCTACTACGGACCGGCGCTGAGCGGGAAGACCACGAATCTGCAAGCGCTCCATGCCGCTAGCACGCCCGACGCAACGGGTCGGCTTATGACGCTAGAAACGCGTGATGACCGAACGCTGTTCTTCGACCTACTGCCGTTGACGTTTGGCTCGGAAAGGGGGCTGAGCATCCGCCTCAAAGTCTTTACCGTTCCGGGACAGGTGATTCATTCATCCACGCGACGACTAGTACTTCAGGGCGCCGATGGCGTGGCATTCATTGCCGACTCACGAGTGGCAGAGACAGAAAACAATGCGGTGGCTTTTCGCGATCTGCGCGAGAACCTCAAGCAGAACGGCATCAACCCCAAGCAGATCCCGCTCGTGCTGCAGTTCAACAAGCGCGACTTACCAGATGTCCGCGGTGAGGCCGAACTGGCAGAAATGGCCGCACAAGGCAAAGAGCCAGTGTACTTGGCCTCTGCAGTCAGGGGCACGGGTGTCGTCGATACTTTCGTGGCGCTGCTGCATCAGACATGGCAGCTGCTAGACAGCCAACATGGGTTAGTGGAAAAGTTTGGCTTTGATACTACGGCGTTCTTTGCGGATGTGTTGGTCAAGCTCACCGACCCACGACCGCTCTCAGCGGTTCTGTCTAGCCGTGTGGGCAAGAAGAACCCGAAAGGGTCAAAGCCATGACGAGCCAACGCCCAGTGCGCAGCCTGGATGAGCTGACCATTGAGTCCAAGTTCAGTGTCCAAGAACTCGTCAGCCGTAGCGCGCTGGAAGAGTTGTTGGCAAGCCTCTACGATCTGTTCGGTATTGCCTCGAAAGTCTTTGCAAGTGATGGCGCACTGATCGCGGAAGCGGGGTCTGGCTCGGCGCTGCAAATCTATCTGAGTTCACTACCAGGAGGGCGACGGCTAGTACGCGAAACGGTCGAACTCGTGAAGACCTCGACGCCTAAGCCCAATGAGAGTCAACAGCTTCAATGCTCAACCGGCGAACGCTACGTGGTGGTCGGTCTCGACTACGACGGTCGCTTGTTAGGTCGCGTCGTCATTGGTCCATTTCTGCTAACCGACGATCGGGAACTACCCGAAGCCCTACTTCGCTGCGACCCGGCAATCGAGCTGGAACGACTGCAAGAGCTTTGGCGGCTCCTCAACCATTGCGAAGCGCTCCTCATTGCGCGAGTGGTGGTCCACCTGCGGACAACGCTCGGGCTCGTGTTGTTCAGCGGACATCGAGCATTGCTCGCGAGCAGCATGCATCTAGCCAGCGTACAGGAGAGTTTTCGCGAGCTAAGCGAGAAATCGGCAACGCTGCAGGCTGCCTATGAGCGGCTCAAAGACCTCGACCGACTCAAGAGCAACTTCCTAGCCACGGTGTCGCATGAGCTCCGCACGCCGCTCACGTCGATCATTGGCTACAGTGAAATGCTGATCGCCGGCATCGCAGGCGACATCAACGACGAGCAGCGCGAGTTCATGGGCACCATTCACGAGAAGGGCGGGCAGTTACTCGAGCTCATCAAGGGGCTGCTGGATCTGACCAAACTCGAGAGCGGAACGCTTAGCCTGCACAAGGCAGAAACGCCAGTGTTGCCCATTCTGCGAGATATCGTGCACACGTTGCTGCCAACGGCGCGAGCCAAAGGGGTGGTCCTCTCTGCAACCGGCGACGCTGGCGTACCAACACTCTGGGGAGATGCGTCGCGCCTGCGACAAGTGTTTTTGAACCTCACGGAAAATGCCATCAAGTTCACTCCTGCAGAAGGGAGCGTGACGCTCAGCGCCGCAATGACTCATGTGGAATTGCCGCTCGACGCCGACGACGACGGTCCGGCTATCGTGATGCGGGGCGTTAAACGGCCGATGATTGAGATACGGGTCGCCGATACGGGCATTGGCATATCCGAGGTCGAGCGACCGCGGGTCTTTGACGCCTTCTACCAAGTCGACTCGAGTTCGACTCGCGAACAAGGCGGCGCCGGGCTCGGGTTATCAATCGTCAAGCGATTGGTCGATGCTCATGACGGCACTGTCCACATCGAGGAAAACGTGCCTCGTGGTACGGCGTTCGTCGTGCGGATCCCGTGCCGGCGACTGAGCTTCGTCGGGTGAGTAAATAGCGCGGGCTCACGAGTACTGCTAGGTGGCGTGCGTGAGCTTGTTGACTGCTGCCGCCAGAAGCTCGGCTTTGAAAGGTTTGACGATCCAAGCCCTCGCACCTGCTTTTTTGGCTCGCGCCACCTGGTCGGGTTGGCCTTCAGTGGTCAGAATGATGATGGGAATCGATGTATACTTGCCGTCTTTTTGCACCTGCTCAAGCATGTCGAGACCGTTCATGTTTGGCATGTTTATGTCGCAGACAACGAGTGCAATGTCTGCAACGTTCTTTAGCCTATCGAGACCTTCGAGACCATCTGCTGCCTCTACTATATCAAAGCCTGCCTGTTTTACGGCCAGCCCCACTTGCTGACGCACAGTGGCCGAGTCGTCGATTACGAGTATGGTTTTGCCCATATATCTCTCCTGCTACGGAATACCTGAGTATTGTGTTGCCATAGGCGAGCGCGCCCAATGCTAGAAAAGAAGCGCTTGCCCTTCGACGAGCGTACCGTCCTCCTGTGGTTCAACGGCCCAGAATGCACGAACTTGAGGTACGATGTGGTTCAAACCGCAGGGACTGCCCTACGCCCGACGCACAAGCATCCTTGAGCGATTGGAATCACGTCCGCAGATCGCACCCACATCGTGGTCGTGTTACGCTACGGTGGTGCCCCCCTCGGCCAATCCAAAGCACTTGCGCGACAATGAATTCTCCAGGATTGCTTGGCTACTCGGCTTGTTCTCCAGCATGCCCACACCAGCGCAGGTGACCCTCGGCATTGGCGACGATGCTGCCATCATCAAGAGCGGCCGTGAAAGTTGGGTTTGGACGGTTGACGCTTGTGTAGAGGGGGTTCACTTTGATCAGCGCTGGCTGACCGCAAGAGACATCGGTTGGCGAAGTTTTCATGCAGCGGCAAGTGATGTTGCCGCCATGGGGGCTCGTCCTATGGCAGCGCTCTGTTCACTGGCGCTTCCGAAGCATCTCGAGCCTGCGGCATTTCGCAGCATTGCCCGGGGCCAGGCTCTCGCAGCTCGCAGCATCGGGTGCGCCATCGTTGGTGGCAATATGACGCGAGCAAGCGAGCTGTCGATTCACACCACGTTGCTCGGTTCAACCGATCGGCCTCTGCGCCGCGACGGCGCGCGCGTTGCCGATGAGATCTGGCTAATTGGGCAAGTGGGCGCGGCAGCAACCGGTTTGCTCGTGTTGCAAGCCGTGCCCGAGAAACACCAAACACCAGCCCAACGTTGGTGCGTCCGTCAATGGCGACGACCGAATGCTTTGGTTGCCGCGGGACAGACGCTTCGCTCGGTGGCGCATGCTGCAATCGACATTTCGGACGGACTGGCTGCAGATCTTGGTCACCTGACTGCGGCAAGCCACGTACGTGCAGTGCTGGATACGGTGGCCCTGGACCAAGCACTCGGAATACGGGTGCACCAAGCAGCGCTGGAGCTCAAACGTGAGGCACTGGACCTTGCCCTGTTCGGCGGGGAAGACTACGCGCTGCTAGCAACCGGCCCCGCGCGAAAACGGCCCAAAGAGGCGCAAGTGATAGGCCACATTGAAAAAGGGCGTGGAGTCTGGCTGCGCACGGGAACCAAAACTCGACGCTTGTCGAGCTTAGGCTTCGACCATTTTCGTTAGTCGTGGCTCAGAACATGTCGCGTCAGACTGAGCAGCGCCCCGGCCAGGTTCACGACTGGACGCAACTGGGCCGTTTTCTGCGCAAAACGCGAACATCACGCTGCCCGGGCCCGGTATTGTGCCCATAGGTGAGTGATTTCAGAACCAAAACGTGATAAGGACAAGCCCCTTGTGTGCTTATTATCCGGATTTCTTATGCAGAATGTGACTCTACGCTGCAATGCACGGGCTTTCCGCGTGTCATTCGATCAAGGGGCTTCGTCAGCAACGTCAACTGTCGCTGGCTTGACCTTCTGCGTAAACGCTGGACCGCGTCGGTTCTGAAGCTGCGGGGGAATTTCTATGGTCGGTGATCGGAG
>CAZCNI010000136.1:0-6147 GCA_964499765.1 uncultured Polyangiaceae bacterium | reverse complement strand
CCACCACTCGTCCGGAGACTATGCTCGGTGACACGGCCGTCGCGGTACACCCAGAAGACCCGCGGTACCTGCATCTGCACAACAAGAAGCTGCGACACCCGTTTCTGGATCGCGAAATACCGATCATCACGGACGCCATATTGGTCGATCGCAACTTCGGTACGGGAGCGGTCAAGGTTACGCCCGCACACGACTTCAACGACTTTGCAACCGGCAAGCGTCACCAGTTGGACGAGATCAACATCCTGACGCTCGACGGCAAGATGAACGACGTTTGCGGTGAATTCGCGGGGCTCGACCGGTTTGAAGCGCGCAAAGCGGTCAAACGCAGGCTCGCCGAACTCGGGCTCGAGCGCGGCAGTCGCCAACACCTGATGACATTGCCTCGCTCGCAACGAAGTGGAACCATTGTCGAGCCCATGATATCCACGCAGTGGTTCGTCAAGATGGTGCCGTTGGCAGAACCAGCGCTGGAGGCCGTCCGCAGCGGCCAGACGCGCATTTTGCCCGAGGATTGGGTCAAGACTTACGAACATTGGTTGACCAACATTCAAGACTGGTGCATCTCGCGTCAGTTGTGGTGGGGTCATCAAATCCCCGCTTACTATTGTGCTGCCTGTGGGCAAGTACACGTGACGCGCGATGGCGCACCCGCCCGTTGCTCAGCGTGTGGCCACTCCGAACTGCGACAGGACGAGGACGTACTCGACACTTGGTTTTCGAGTGGGCTCTGGCCGTTCTCGACCTTGGGGTGGCCCGAGAACACGCTTGAATTGCAACGTTTCTATCCGGCAAGTGACCTCGAGACGGGCTACGACATACTTTTCTTCTGGGTCGCTCGCATGATGATGATGGGCATTCATTTGATGGGAAAGCCGCCCTTCAAGCGAATCCTGTTGCACGGCATGGTGGTCGACGAAACCGGCGACAAGATGAGCAAGGTCAAGGGCAATACCATTGACCCACTCGACCTCATTCATGGCTGCACTTTCGAAGAGGTGGTGCAGAAGGCCCTCCCTGGTGCGCCCCACGCCGAGTCATTGGCAAAGTTCAAGAAGGCCTATCCCTCGACTAGCCAAATGGGGGCCGGGTTTCCCGCGTTTGGCGCCGACGCCATCCGCTTCACCCTGTGCAGTTACTCGCCGCAGGCTCGCCGCATAGCCCTCTCACCGAAGCGGATCGAGGGTTATCGTAACTTCTGCAACAAGGTCTATAATGCTGTCCGGTTCTCGCTCCAACACCTGGAAGGCTACCAGCCTGGCGAGGAATGGGCGGTAAGGCCAACGCTGCTGATCAATCGCTGGATACTTGCCCGGCTTGCACGTGCCGTCGGTGAATGCAATCGAGGGATTGACGAGTTCCGCGTCGATGAGGCATCGAGTGCACTCTACCACTTCTTCTGGGACGAACTGTGCGATTGGTACATCGAGGCAACCAAGCCGATCTTCAATGGTGAAAATGAAGCCGAGCGCTCCGAGACGATCGCGGTCCTCTCGCAGGTGATTGAAACCGCGCTGCGAGCGATGCACCCATTCATGCCGTTTGTGACCGAAGAACTCTGGCAGCGAGTGCCGAGACCATCGAGCCGTCCCGCGTCGATCGCCTTGGCACCGTATCCCGCGTTCATGGAAAACCTGGCGGACGCTGATGCCGAGCGCCAGATGCGCGCCGTCACGGATGTCATTGGCGTTGCGCGAAGCATTCGCAATGAGCATGACCTGCACCCGAGTGCAACTGTTCCGGTAGTCCTTCGTTGTGGCGACCCGGAAGTGAGAGATACTCTGATTGAGCAGGCTAGCCTGATTCAGTTTTTGGTGCGCACTGCGGGGCCACCGCTGGTGTGTTCGGCTGACGTCGAGCGCCCCGCTGGCTCGGTGCTTGCGGTGGCTGGGGCAGTGGAGGTCTTGGTCGTGTTGCGGGGCGTGGTGGACGCTGACAAGGAACGCGACCGAGTCGAGCGGTCGCGTAAGAAGTTGCTCAAAGACAAAGCCATTCTCGACGGGCGACTCAAGAACCCGAAGTTCATTGAAAAGGCGCCGCCGGAAGTCATTGCCGAGGTGCAAGAGCAACTCCAAGCCTTGACGCGGCAGCTGCAGCAGCTCGACGAAGCCCTTGAAATCATCGAGGAACTGCGATGAGTGTGACAGCTGAACGAAAGAAGACGTCCAGCCCCGCCCTCCCTGCAAAGTCCTCGCGTCCTTGGTCAACATTGTGGTTGTCGGTAGGGCTTGGTGGCGCGGCTCTGCTAATGATCTGGGAGGGGCGCCTCCCTGTCAGCGTGCCACTGGGAGTCGTTCTAGTCTGTCTGGGTATTTGGGGCGCACTCGGAAAGCTGGGTCACTTCAATCCGCCGCGTAAAGGGGTTGCGCTCGTTATTAGCGCCAAGCCCAAATTTTCGATTTGGTGTGCCGCATTGTTAGGGTCACTGGCAGTTCTGGCTGCTTCAACTGTCGCTGCATCGCGTGGCGTACTGCCTGGTCACGGGTTGATTGCTGGTATTCTGATCACCGCAGCCACGTTGGGCGCACTGGTGTCGACCTACGGTGCCGTGGACGCGCTCGGTGCGTTGCCCGAGGTCCCATCGGATGGTCCTGTCTTGCGGCGCTTATTGCGGCACCCAAGCCTGTGGCTACTTGGGTTAGGCGTGTTGCTCTATGTACCTTTCCTCGGGAATTACGGGCTGATTGATCCCTGGGAGACACATTACGGCGAGGTCGCGCGGGAGATTCTTGCTCGCAATGATTGGATGAGTCTTTGGTGGGCCCAAGACGGCTGGTTCAATTCAAAGCCGATATTGGACTTTTGGGTCCAAGCGATTGCATTTGCCTCGCTAGGTGTCGATTTCCATCCTGACGGCTTCGTTGGTGCTGCGAGTCACGGCCTTTGGCCGCAACCGGAGTGGGCTCCCCGATTGCCGATGATCTTCTTGGCACTGGTCGCGCATGCTGCGCTCTACGCAGGGGTCAAAGCAAGCTGGGGTAGGCGTCCTGCGTTTCTTGGCAGCATTGTGTGGCTTGCGATGCCTTTTTGGTTCGTCATCGCGCATCAGACGATGACCGACCTACCCTATATTGCACCTCTCGCCACGGCCATGGGGTTTTTTCTGCTGGGGTTTTCAACGGATCCCGAGCAGCGGGTCACCTTCTACCGGGTCAAGCTAGGCCGTCAAAGTCTGCACTTTTCGGGCCGTGGCGCCTTCATTGCCCTGCTCTTGATCTGCACGGTGCCGCAGATTCTGTATCTGGTGTCGATGAACATTACCTTGTTTACTCAACACTCCCCGTTCGGCTTCAATTGGCACTGGGACACATTTTTTTCCGGTTCGGGCGGAGGTAACTGCGGCCTTCCCGGTAACGAAGCCTGTCATCAAGCAACTCCGTCCAACCTGCAGCCGCAACCGTTGGTGATGGCATTGCTCTGGTCTCTGATTGTAGGCGTTCTGCTTTTCGTGAATCGCCGTGAGAACCGAACTCAGAGGCTCTACTTCCTCACCGCGTGGATCTTCATTGCGCTCAGTGCGCTGGCCAAAGAGCTCCCTGGCGTCATTATCGCGCTCGGCGCTGTTGGTGCGTGGGTGTTCGTCTCCGGCCGTTGGGATCTGCTCAAGCGACTTGAACTCCCGGGCATGTTGCTCATTTTTGTCGCGGTTGCGCTGCCCTGGTACGTGCAAGAAACTGTGCGTCACGGTTCACCATTCCTCGAGCGGTTGATCATGCACGACATGTACAAGCGGGCTTTCGTTCACGTGCATGACACCAACTCCGGGGAGGACGTGAGCTTTCGCTATTACGTTTGGCAGCTGGGCTACGGCTTGTTTCCAGCGTCTGGCCTGTGCGTGATGGGCTGGCTGCATTGGATGGTCAATCGCGGCAAGTCACAGCCAGCAGGTAGCTTCTTGTTTTTATGGACGCTGGTGGCGTTCGGCATGTTTACGCTCACACTCACCAAGTTCCACCACTACGTAATCCCAATGGTTCCTGCTTTGGCGATGTTGACGGGCCCGCTGTTGCATCAAGCACTCTGGAGGGTCCAATGGCCTACCGGTATGCGTCGGTATCTGTACTTCTCAGGCGTAACTGGCGCAGCACTAGCGGCCTTGATTGGTATTGCGTGGCTGATCCCGCCCGGAAACAATCTTGCGGGTTCGCATCCAAGACTCGGCTGGGTACTCCTGGTTCTGGCGGCTGCCCTGCTGGTGTGGACTTATCGAATGCTTGCTGTGCCTTTGCATGGTGGTCCACCACGAGGCATTCACACGCTGCTGGCATTGCTCGGAGTGGGAGCAGCCCTCGGAACCCTATTGGTGGGCCGAGATCTGTTTACCTCCAAGCCCGGCGATGTGGTGGGCCCGTCGCGGTTGCTTCACCTGGTTAGCTATAACTATACGCGGCCTTGGCCCGCATGGATTCATTTCGAGCCATGGCTAGTGGCGTTCACCGTCGTAGCTGTTGTCGGTTTGGCAGGCTTGGCTTGGGGCGGACGAGTGCGCCCTCACGCAACGGTTCTCTTTGGTATTGTCAGCTGCTTGTGGGTGGGGTGGTGTCTCGACTATTACTTGGTCACGATCGCCCCTCACTGGAGTCAGCGGGAAACGGTGCTTGAGTACTACAAGCGCCGAAAGAACGCGCATGAATGGTTGGTCGCCTATCAGATGAATTGGAAGGGCGAGAACATCTATACGGGCAACCACCTCATTACGTTCGTCTCGACTGGTGAGAAATTCAAAAAATGGATCGACGAACAGCGGAACTCTGCCAACCCCGTCGTCTTCGTGACCACCGAGCACGCTCGGATTAGTGCATTGAAGAGCGAGATCGGCAAACACCGCAAGTTCGACGTGGTGACGGAGAAAGAACTCAACAACAAGTTCGCGCTCGTGCGCGTTGAGCTATGACGGTGCTATGGTCCTCCGATGACGCAGCGGAATGGTCGAAGGACCACCATTCCTCGGCGTCACCGAAGATGGGCGCTCAGAAGTAACCGAAACCGATACTGCCGCCCACGCTTGCACCGCGGAAGTTGGATTCCGTGAAACCAAACCGGTTAACACCCGAGACGATTCGATAGCCCGCGTCGACGCCCAGTCGCATCCAACGTGTGAGGTAAACATGTGTGCCCAACTGCGGCTCGACGATAAAGAACGCGTCATAGTTGTCGTTGCGCAATTGCCCGTCGCGATTGGCGGTAAAACCCACCGCTCCACCGCCGACTAGTGTCGCCACCGAGATCGCCACCGGTGATTGGGGAATGATTACTTGATAGCGTACGAGTAAACCTCCATAGCCAAGGTGCATGTAAGGTTCACCGACGTAGCCGTTGACTGGCATACGGCGTTCATTCGACCAACCATAGCCAGCAGCCCCAATTGCCAATCGGTGGTCGATGAGAAAGGCGCCCTCGCCACCTATGAATGCCCCATTTTCGCCATTGACTCGTGCGTAACGCGCGCCAAACGCGCCGTATCCACCAAATTTGACGTTTCGATGTCCAAACAAGGTTACGGGCTCGTCCGACGTTGAGGTGGCATCGCTCGGCGAGGGCTCAGTGCTCGAAGCAGTGACCGGTAATGTGCTCTTGGCCGGTTGCGGGCTTGTTGAAGCCGGCGCGGCGGAAGGCGCTGGAGTGGTCGGACGCGCGCTTGGCGTGGCATCGTCCACGGCAGGTGTCTCGGCCGTTGCAGTTGTCCAGCTCTGTGCAGACACCTGTCCGGCGTTGCCAGTGCTCGATATTGAAGCAGCTGCCGGTGTTGCCTCACCTTTCTCATTGGATTGAGCGAACGCAGCGGCCGGCAGCGTGCAAAGTCCCATACCTAGTGCGATTGCGGATATCTGTAATGCGGACATGACCCTGCGGTTGTGCACCAAGTGTGCCTAGCACCAGTTGTCTTGCCTACGACAAAACGCCCACAACAACCCAAACCCAAACATCGGTGGCAACGCGGAGTGCCGCATACTGATGATGCATTTTTGCAGCAATGCAGAGTCCGATTGCGTGCAGTCTCGGGCGCGTCGATTGGGCACCGAGGGCACGTACCGGCTATGCAGGCGGAACCATAATGCATCGGCCAAATAGTCGGTGTGGGCAAATGCCGCAGCTGCTGCTACGACTGCCCCCTCGCCGGGCCTCAAGCTGCACGAGCGGTACAAG
>CAZCNI010000135.1:0-6203 GCA_964499765.1 uncultured Polyangiaceae bacterium | reverse complement strand
CATGAAACTTTCCTTCCTGTGCGCCTGCGGCGCACTCTCAATGCCCCAATGTCCACGAATTCGACTGCCCACCAACGCCGCGTCCGCAACAAGACTGGTGATGTAGTAGCGCCGCTCGATGCTTGTGTCTTGCCCCACTGTACGTTCGCTTTCGACCATGACAATCGTGCGCAATCCCTGCCATTGCGCTTTTTCGCTCATCCAATCGATATCATCGCTCACGCGAACGCGACGAGCCTCGACCCTTCCGTGGCCTCCGTCGACGGATTGTTCGTAGTCGCTGCGGGTGTCCTTGTAGCCATCACTCTCGGCTGATCTGAAAAACTCCTGTACTTCGCGGTGCAATGTCGGTTGGTTTTCCTTCAGTGAAAGAATGTAGTCAGCTTTGCCCGCTACGATCTTTTCCGCGATCTTCTTCTGGCAACCCATGGCGTCAATCGTTACGGTAGCTCCTTTGAGATCCAGCATCTCCAGTAGCTGTGGAATAGCGGTAATCTCGTTGCTCTTGGTCTCCGTTGCCAGTTGCCCCAACACCACCTGATGCTGCGCCGCCCACGCGCTCACAATATGCAGCGCCCCCTGATCTTGTTCGCTGGCAAACGAATGCCGTGCGGTCTTGCCATCAATGGCCACCAATTGCCCCTCGGTGCGACCCACCAGGCACTTGGCCCAGCTCAAAAAGCCACCCTGGAACTTCACCGGGTCCAAGGCGGCAAACACCCGGCGGAACGTATCGTCACAAGGAATCCCCGCTGGTAATTCGAGAAAAGTCTTGAACCAGTCTTGTCGATCCTCGGCAAACTGGACGATGTCGCTCCACCCATCGGCACCAGCCACCACGGCCAACACGCTAATAATAACGATATCCATCAGCTGGTGGCGCCGCGTCCGTTCGACTCGGGGATCTTTCAGTCCTTCAAAATGGCTCCAAATAGCCGGTGGTTCCATCTTTCTGCATGGAACACATTTTCGACCCAATGGAAAGCAAAACTAGATGCGCTTACCCTGCTCCGTAGGCCCGGGTATATTGACCGAGCGCGCGGTAGCAGAGCCCAATATTGTAGGCCGTGGCAGCGTGAGGACGCGACACCATAGAACGTTGAAAACCGGCGAGAGCTTCCGCCCATCGCATTTCTTTGGCAGGCTCATTGGCCTTCACGAAGGCTTGGCGCGCTTGATTGACTGGGTCCGCCGTCTGTATATCAGAGGTACCCGCAGGCACGCTATCAACGGGGTCTGCATGCGCTAGCGTCTGCCGACCGCAGAGAACCACCAGCAACGCGCCCCAGCTATTGAATTTGGACCAATGCATTTTTGTTTGGAGCGGCACTCAAAAGGGAGGCGCTTCGACTAACGCACCGCGAGGGCGGCCCGTTGACGGTATTGGGGCGGGTGTTCCGGCGTGTTCCGCCGATGGCTTTGGTGTACTGCCGGCAGCAGTTACGGCTCGCGAGCGAATGGGGCGGGATCTTGGTTCAGGCGCCAGAGTCACGGTCGCGGTCAGCGGATCGTCGATAATGGGGACACTTGTTTTCAGTGCAGGCGGCGCGATGGCCGCGACCGGAGACTCCAATCGAGGTATGTGGTTCTGTTGCGAGTTTCCAGCAGCCTGGCCTTTGGCAACGTGTAGCCACGCCCACGCTGCCGCCATGGTGGTTATCGACACGGCAACGACAACGAGCAATCGACGCCAAGACCGCCGTTGCGGTTCAGCTGCGGTTGTCGAGAGCGCGGGCTCATCGGGCCTTGTTGGTGCTGGAGCACGCGAGCGGCAAGGTCTAGTCAGAGTTGGAGGAGCAAATTCGCCGCGGTAAGAACTTGGCTCGGAGAGGAAGGTTTTCTCTCCAAAGCTGACTACATCGGTTGCACCCAACCTGGCCGGCGGCTGAAACTCGGGCGACGGCTTGCGCCAGTTTCTTGGCGAGTGTCTCGCCCCAAAGTAGATCCATCATTATGGCTGGAAAGCCATCGTTCTCGAGGACTTCACGCACAGCTACGACATTGGGGTGGCGAACCGCAGCCGCCGCACGTGCCTCACGTAAGAAACGCTGATGCATGCCGAGCTCGGCTGCATACTCCGGACGTAGAAACTTGAGCGCCACGGCTTGCCCGGTGCTCACGTGAGTTGCTGCCCAAACCACACCCATGCCGCCCCCGCCGAGCCAGTGGTCGAGGCAGTAGCGGGATTCGACAACCAGACCCGCTTCTAGGGCGATCGAATCCACTGCGACGACTCTACCACTCCAGCTTGGGTGAGCACCACCGCCCAGACGCAACTTTTGTGTGCCGCGCGTGATATTCGCCGATCCACCTGCCAGCCGTACTCGTGGAGTGCCGTGGGATATCAGGGATAGCGCGCAGGAATCTTGTATGGTTTCGTTGAGCAGAAATGTCGGCCGAAGCTACATTGGACGGTCCCAAACGAAAACACGCTTCGTCAAATCTCGTCCGCCAGTTACGGGTCGTGCATGGTCCATCCAAGGGCCGTGCGATCGATCTCGGAGGTGACGACCCAATAGTCGTAGGCCGTTCTGCCGGCAGCGGGGGCGTGGTGTTGCCCGATCCGCTGGCGTCACGTCTGCACTTCGAAATCGTATCCGCGAATGACCCAACTCGATTTAAGATCCGAGATCTGGGCAGCCACAACGGCACGAAAGTCAACGGCGTACGCATCACATCGGTTCCCATCGCGCACGGCGATGTGATTCGTGCCGGTGATTCACTATTGGTCTATTGTGAGCAAGTTGCCCAACGGCACAGCAATCTATTCGTCCGGCGCGCGGCTCGCTCCGACTTGCACGTACTGATTCTCGGGGAATCAGGCGTGGGCAAGGAGGTAATGGCACGCAAAATACACGATGCCAGCGGGCGAACTGGGCCATTTGTCGCCATCAATTGCACCGCTGTGCCGCGAGATCTGCTGGTGTCAGAGCTATGCGGTCACGTGCGCGGCGCATTTTCCGGGGCACAACAAGCACGCGATGGACTGTTCTTGTCCGCGCGTGGCGGCACGCTGATGTTGGATGAGATTGGTGACATGGCTTTGGATCTACAACCCGTGCTCCTCCGTATACTCGAGACTCGAACGGTACGCCCCGTCGGAGGTGACCGAGAATTGCCAGTCGATGTACGCGTTATTGCCGCGACCAACTCGGCGCTCCGTGACGTAGTGGAAACCGGCAAGTTCCGGCGCGACTTGTACGCGCGTCTCGCGCAGCTGGTCACGGAAGTGCAGCCGTTACGCGCTCGCCGCGAAGAGATCCTCGACCTTTCGTGTGAGTTCGGGTCTAAAGGCAAGGTCAACTTCGCGATGGATGCCGACCTTGCAGAAGCTCTTGTGCTTTGGGACTGGCCGTTCAACGTCAGAGAGCTGAGATCTCTGATCAAGGCCATGCAAGTGAGCCATGAAGATCGCTCTACGCTGCACTTGGATGACTTGTCGGAATTGCGCACAGATATTGCGTGCGCGGTGCCCTCCTCGCGAGCCCCGGTAGAAACATCGGTCAGTTCGGGTGACACCCTCGCGGACCGCTCACGACTAGTGGAAGCGCTCCGCAGTGTTGACGGCAATGTGGCCGCCCTTGCTCGCAAACTGGGCACCTCGCGTTCACACGTGTACCGTTGGCTCAAGCGCTGGGACATTCCAGCGCAAGAGGGTTCCGCCACAGCTGACACCGGATCCAACTTTCAGTCTGGTCTGGCAAAGTAGTATTCGTAGTCGACCCAGTTTCGGAGACTGAGCCCGTTGTCGTTTTGGTGCCCGATTGAGTCACTGTGCCACCACTGCCGACTGTGGCTGCTGATGAGCCTCCCGAGTTCGAATTCCCACCAGTTGACGTATCACCTGCCTGATTGCTTGCACCGGCGTTGCTCGATCCGCCAGTTTGTTCCGGTGGCAACGCATGTTCATCGACGGCACACGCCACGCAACAGCGGAATGCAACCAAGAGCCAGAAAGTGAAATTGTTCGCGCACCGCATGTTCACCATACTCCTTGAAGCGAGGCTCCTACTTGGCCGACATCGAATGTTGGCAGCAGGCTCACAGCGTTTGGCTTCACCTTCGGCGTTGTGAATAAGAGAATTGCGCCAGTGGTCAACGCTGCGCCTCCCACACTGAAACTGACGAGTGAGGCAGTTCGCGCGTTCCCCGCGCTATGCACGGACGCATTGTAATCAGTACGGTCTTGAGCCGTACACGGTTTTGCGGTGCGGCAAAGTGAATTAGATTTAAGGCAGCACGCAGCAAAGACCAACCGGATGGGAAGTACTGTCTTCCAGACGGATGCTATCTCGGCGGAATCGGAACCATTACAACGACTGGAGCAACGTCTGGTACGAAATACCCTGAAGGTGCCCGGGGAGCGCAAGTGCGTGAGGCAGATATCGGACTCAACCCTCGTATGCTGCACGCTGTAGCGCCTGATTTTTTTCAAAGGGTACGACTTTGGGGGCACAGGGAACAGCGAGTGGCATTTGGGTGTACGGGCCGCCAAACACTTCTCGGATGAATCACTCCAACCGATCGAGAACCGCGCCAGTACTGGCGTCAGATACGTTTCGGGCAAATTTGGCTAGCACGCCGCGAGTGTACCGCGGAGCGGGGCGATGCCAGGCGGCTCTGCGACGCACGAGTTCGTCGCTTGAGACATGAAGTTCGAGAAGCAATCGATCTGCATCAATGGTGATGCGGTCACCCTCTTGGACCAAGGCAATATTCCCGCCTTCATAGGCTTCGGGTGACACGTGTCCAACGACCATGCCCCAGCTGCCACCAGAGAAACGACCATCAGTGACGAGGCCCACGCTTTCACCCAGACCTTGCCCTACCAGGGCACTCGTTGGCGCGAGCATTTCGGGCATTCCGGGTCCACCTTTGGGCCCGAGGTACCTGAGCACCATCACCGTACCCGGCTCGATCTGCTTGGACAAGATGGCATCCAGTGCTGTTTGCTCGTCCTCGAAAACGCGGGCAGGCCCCGTGATGGTCCGACGTTTGAGGCCCGTGATCTTTGCCACGGCACCGTCAGGCGCGAGATTGCCCTTGAGGATCGCGAGGTGGCCTTCAGCATAGAGGGGGTTCTCGATTGGTCGAATGACATCTTGGTTCGCGGAAGGAACACTGGGAACGTGCTCGAGAGTCTCGGCCACGGTCTTACCCGTGATGGTCATGCATTGGCCGTGCAGGAGCCCGGCATCGAGCAGCAACTTCATCACTTGGGGCACCCCGCCGGCACGATGTAAGTCGACCGCGAGATATTTACCAGACGGCTTGAGATCACAGAGCACCTTGGCCCGCTTGCGGACGCGTTCGAAATCGTCGATGCTCCAATCGACGCAAGCCGCGTGCGCGATCGCAAGGAAATGCAAGATTGCGTTAGTCGAGCCGCCCAGTGCCATTATCACGAAGACGGCATTCTCAATCGACTCACGTGTCACGATGTCCCGGGGGCACAACTGGTTTTTCACCGCATCGACCAGGACCCGTCCCGCTTCGCGCGTGCTGACCACCTTCTGCTCGTGGGGGTTGGCTTCAGTAGAAGAATAGGGCAGGCTCAGGCCGAGGGCCTCGAACGCCGCGCTCATTGTGTTGGCCGTATACATACCGCCGCAGGAGCCGAACCCTGGAATTGCGTGCTGCTCGAGCTCACGGAGCTCCGCGGGTTGCATGCGCCCCGCGGCCACTTCGCCCACGGCCTCGAACACGCTAACGATATTGACGTCCCTACCGCGATGGCGCCCAGGCTCTACGGTGCCGCCGTAAACGTAAATGGCGGGAACATTGGCACGCAGCATTCCCATCATGCCGCCGGGCATGTTTTTGTCACAGCCTCCAAGCACCAGGACTCCATCCATCCATTGACCTCCCACGCAGGTCTCGACGCAGTCAGCAATGACCTCTCGCGACACGAGGCTGTACTTCATGCCCTCGGTCCCCATCGCCATTCCGTCACTGATCGTGGGAGTCCCAAAGACCTGCGTCTTGCCCCCTGCCGCTTCGATGCCTTCAACAGCGGCATCCGCTAGACGCTGCAGCCCAGCGTTGCACGGAGTAATCGTCGAATGTCCATTGGCCACGCCGATGATCGGCTTTGCAAAGTCACCCGCCTTGAATCCGAGTGAATAGAACATCGAGCGATTGGGGGCACGCGACATACCTTCGGTGATATGGGCAGAACGGCAATTGGGCTTTGTCATGGCTCT
>CAZCNI010000134.1:0-6206 GCA_964499765.1 uncultured Polyangiaceae bacterium | reverse complement strand
GCGCGCTCAAAGAACACGACAATGCCAATGCTCACAACCAGAGTGGCTGCCACAACTGCTACAGTCATCGGCTGGATGTCGCCGGCTGAACCAGTCCAGTAGCCCACGATTGCCTTGGGGATGCCTGCGACTATACCGGCAAAGATAATGAGCGAGATTCCGTTTCCGATGCCGCTTTCGGTTATCTGCTCTCCGAGCCACATGATGAGCACTGTGCCTGTGGTCAGTGTAACCATCGTCATCAGACGAAAGCCCCAACCGGGGTGAGCAACAACGTCACCAAAGCGACCACCGCCCGCGTCTGCGCTGTTCAGACCCTCGAGCCACATGGCAACACCGAAGGACTGAAACAGGCTCAAGAGCAGAGTTCCGTAGCGCGTCCATTGCTCAAGCTTGCGACGGCCGGACTCACCCTCTTTGCGCATCTCCTCGACCTGGGGACTAACTAGCCCCATGAGCTGCATGATGATACTCGCGGATACGTAGGGCATAATCCCGAGCGCAAAGATCGAGAGGTTGCCGAGCGCGCCACCACTGAAGAGGTTCACCAAACCCATCAATCCGCCTTGTCCCGTGACAATGCGGTTCATGACGGAACGGTCCACGCCAGGCGTACTGATGAAAACGCCTACGCGATACACGGCGATGAGTGCGAGTGTAAAGATGACTCGTTTTCTAAGCTCGGGTATTTTCCCGATATTTGAGAAGCCAGTCACCACGTTCATTGGAACTCAGCCGACCTCGGTAGCCGCTTCAGGTGCAACAAGCCGAACTACTTTCCCACCAGCCGCTTCAATCTTTTCGGCGGCGGTGGCACTAAATCGATGCGCCGACACGGTCAGCGCCTTGGTGAGTGAGCCATTGCCCAGAATCGTGATCAGCGCGCCGCGACCCTGCACGAGCCGAGTGGCCCGCAACAGTTCTTCGTCGACTTCGCTCCCGGCGTCAAACCCTTCCAACTCCACTACGTTGACGATTGCAACGTTGACCGAAAATGGATTATTGAAACCGCGCTTCGGCAAGCGACGCTGAATGGGAGTCTGCCCACCTTGGAAGTGCTTCTTTCCAATGTTACCCGTGCTGCGTGCCTTCTGGCCTTTCTGGCCGCGACCGGCAGTCTTGCCAACGCCACAACCAGGACCTCGCCCGCAACGCCGAGCAACCCTGGTAGCACCAGGCGGCGGCGAAAGTTGGGAAAGAATTGCTGACATCAGGGTTTCTCCTCAACGCGAACTAGATGAAGAACCTTGCGAATCATTCCGCGAAACGACGGCGTGTTTTCCACCACGACGACGGATCCGGGCCCTCGCAGCCCAAGACCGTCGACCACGCGCCGTTGAGGATGAGGACGACCCCGGTGACTCGCTACCTGTTTGACGACGAGCTTCGTATTCATGTTGAGCCTGCTCCTTCACGAGAAGCAATAATCGAAGATGAACCACGCGCCGCGCTAACCATCACCGCCACTGGATAGTCACCAGCAACTTCGTCGAGCGGCTTTTCGCGAGCAGCAGCAATCTGCTCCGCAGAGCGGAGCGATTTTAGGGCAGCTATTGTGGCATTGACCACGTTGTGCTTGTTGGTGGTGCCGAGACACTTGCTAAGAATGTCGTGAATCCCGCATGACTCGACGACGGCACGCACGGCTCCACCAGCGATAACGCCGGTTCCTGGCGCCGCAGGTCGCAACATCACTTTGCCAGCACCGTACTGCCCAATCACTCCGTGAGGAATGGTGGCGCCCATCATCGGAACTTTGAACAGGTTCTTTCGCGCCTGATCGTTGCCCTTACGAATGGCCTCTGGCACCTCATTAGCTTTTCCGAGACCCACTCCGACGTGCCCCGACTCGTCGCCTACGACGACCAGTGCGGCAAAACTGAACCGCCTTCCGCCCTTTACGACCTTAGCGACGCGGTTGATGTGAATGACTCGCTCTTTGAGCTTGTCGTCGTCCATGTGTTCGAATGCCATCACTGCTCCAAAGGTCAGAATTTCAAACCGGCTTCTCGAGCCGCTTCCGCCAAAGCCTTCACGCGACCGTGATAAAGGTAGCCATTGCGGTCAAAAACGATTTTCTCGACATTACGGGCCAGACAAATCTTGGCAATGAGCGCACCGACCTTCTTGGCTGAGTCGAGCTTCTTGTCGTCTGACAAGGTGCTCTTCAGATCAGCGGATTGGGTAGATGCAGCAGCCAGAGTCGTGCCCTTCTCGTCATCAATGACTTGCGCATAGATGTGACGAGAGCTTCTGTACACTGTCAATCGGGGGCGCTCAGTCGAGCCCGATATTTTACCGCGGATTCTCAGTTTGCGGCGATCGCGAGAAGTTAGCTTAGCCATTGCGAAAGATTCCTTTGCATCGAAGAATTACTTGCGGCCCTTGCCAGCCTTGCCGGCCTTCTTGCGGATTTTCTCGCCACGATAGCGAATGCCCTTGCCTCCGTAAGGCTCCGGGGGACGAAATCCTCGGATAGTTGCCGCGATCTGCCCGAGCAACGCCTTGTCGGGTGAGTTGAGTACCAACATCGTGCCTTTGGAATCTGGCGGCACGTTGGCTGTTACCGACGCGGGCAGGTCGATGAACTTCTGATGCGAGAAGCCAAGTTGGAACGTTACCGTTCGACCCTTGATTTCGCACCGATAACCAGTGCCCACCAGCTCCAGACTCCGCTCGTAGCCTTCAACCACGCCGCGCACCATATTGGCGAGCAGCGCGCGCTCCAGACCCTGAAGGCGCGAGGCGTCACGGCCTGCTGCACTGCTGGTCACTTTGAGCGTCTCGCCTTCCTTTTCTACGGAAGTCGATGGTGCTAATTCGCGAGACATGGTGCCTTTCGGCCCTTTGATCTCGACGCGGCGGTCCGCGATAGTCACCGTCACCCCACGAGGAATGGCAATCGCTCGCTTGCCGACCCGTGAGACTTTCTTGGGCGCCTCTTTAGATACCAGTTCGGTTGCGGTCGTCATTACCAGACCTCACAGATGAGCTCGCCACCAATTTTGCGGCGACGTGCTTCCTTGTCCGTCATCACCCCTTGCGAAGTGCTGAGAATCGACACGCCAAGCCCGCTCAGAACGCGCGGGATGGATTCGTGTCCGATGTAGACACGACGTCCGGGGCGCGACACTCGCTTCATACCCAGGAACGCGCACTTGCGGTCACGTCCGTACTTGAGAGTGATCATCAGTGTGGGCGTCTTCTTCGGCCCCACCTCATCACTTCGTACGTCCGCTACGTAGCCTTCGTTCTTGAGTAACTCGGCGACTGCTTTCTTAAGACGACTTGCCGGTACGCGGGCCAACTCGTGACGCGCCAAAGCCGCGTTCCGGAGACGAGCCAACAGATCTGCGATCGGATCGCTGTTCATCGTTTCACCAACTTGCCTTAGTGACGCCTGGGAGCTCACCGCGAAGGGCCAATAGACGCAGACATATGCGACAGAGCTTGAAATCCTTGTAGACGGCTTTTGAGCGTCCACAGATGTGACATCGAGTCACCGCGCGAGTCGAGAATTTTGGAGGTTTATTGAGCTTTGCCCACTGACATGCACGTGCCATCTCATTAGCTCCTAAATGGCATTCCGAGTTGTGCGAGCAGCTCTTTGGCTTCCTCGTTCGTCTCGGCGCTTGTAACCACGGTAATGTTCATTCCCTTGGCCTTATCGACTTTGTCGAAATTAACTTCGGGGAATACGATTTGCTCTTTTAGCCCCAGGGTGTAGTTGCCAGCACCATCAAAGGCGCGGCTGCTAACGCCACGGAAATCTCTCACACGCGGCAGAGCGATGGATACGAGTCGATCCAGAAACTCCCACATGCGTTCACGCCGCAGCGTAACCATGACTCCAATCGGCATGTCCTTGCGCAACTTGAAGTTTGCGATTGACTTGCGAGCGCGAGTGACCATCGGCTTTTGACCACTAATCGCAGCCACTTCTTGCAACGTGGATTCGATCAGCTTCGGGTTCGCCGTAGCTTCACCCAGGCCCACATTCACGACGATTTTCGTGAGTCGGGGCACTTGCATCTGGTTCTTGTATCCAAACCGCTTCATCAGTTTGGGCACCACGTCGCTCTTGTAGCGTTCAGCCAACCTCGGCAAAGTAACTACTTCCGCCATCGCTTACTCCTGCGAGACCAACACCGCACCGCTCTTGGCGACGCGGGTTTTCTTCCCGTCTTCGGTCTTGAATTTGACGCGAGTTGGCTTGCCCGTCTGTGGATCCACAGGCATGACATTGCTCGCATGAATAGGTGCTTCCACTTCGATGATCCCGCCAGGACGCTGAGGTTGTGACTTCACGTGGCGCTTGATTTTGTGCACGCCTTCCACGACCACCGTGTTGCGCTCGGCGATAAAGCGCAGAACCTTGCCGCGCTTACCTTTGTGGTTTCCGCTGATGACGACAACCTCGTCATTCTTCCTCAAGCGTTGCATTACAACACCTCCGGCGCGAGCGAGATGATCTTCATGAAGCCACGGGCGCGGAGTTCACGCGCAACCGGTCCAAAAATGCGAGTTCCAATTGGCTCCTTCTGGGCGTTGATAAGAACCGCGCTGTTCTGGTCGAACTTGATGTAGCTGCCGTCGGTGCGACGGTATTCGCGCCTAGTGCGCACAACGACGGCCTTAGCCGTGTCGCCCTTCTTCACCTTGGAACCAGGCATCGCGTCTCGAATGGCAACGACGATGACATCGCCGAGACCCGCGTAACGGCGCCGTGAACCACCGAGTACCTTGATGCACTGCACGAGCTTTGCCCCAGAATTGTCGGCAACGTCGAGCACGGACTCCATCTGAATCATGTCAACTCAACTCCTGCTCGGGGCGCTTCACGAGGCGCACAACCATCCAACGCTTTGTCCGGGAGAGCGGGCGATGCTCCTCAATTTCGACATGATCGCCCTTGCGATATTGGTTGTCTTCGTCGTGTGCCTTGTACTTAGTGTGTACGCGCACGTACTTCTTGTACTTCGTTTCGACCTTCTGCCGAATGACTTCGACAGTGACAGTCTTGTCCATCTTATCGCTGGTCACCTTACCGACGAGTTTTCTACGCCGATTGGCTTCACGCGCTTGCGGTGAACTTTCAGTGCTCACGATTGGCCGCCTTTCCCACTTTCGGAAGTCCCGGCACTGATCACGCCGGCTATCGCCCGACCGTGCAAGATGCCTTCGATGCGCGCCACATCGCGGCGCGACTTACGAATCAAGCTGGTGTCTTCCAGTTGGTTCGTATGATTCTTCATTCGGTAAGAAAACAGTTCCTGTTTGGATGAACCGAGAAGGGTCGTGAGGTCCTCAGTGGAACGTTCCTTGAGATCCTTGGCCTTCATTACAGATCTCCTCGCACCAGAATGCGCGTTGCAATGGGCAATTTGGAGGAGGCAAGCTTGAACGCCTCGCGTGCCATGGCTTCAGTGACGCCCTGAATCTCGAACATGACGCGGCCGGGCTTGACGACTGCGACCCAACCCTCGACGCTTCCCTTGCCGCTACCCATGCGGACTTCAAGGGGCTTCTTGGTAATGGGCTTGTCCGGGAAGACCCGGATCCACAGTTTTCCAGCGCGCTTTACGTGACGCTGGATGGCCATACGGGTTGCCTCGATTTGCCGAGCAGTTATCCAGGCATGATCGAGGGATTGTAGCCCATAGTCCCCAAAGGAGACGTCGGAACCGCGCCAGGCGATACCCCGGACACGACCCTTTTGGACTTTACGATATTTGGTGCGCTTCGGAGATAGCATGTTGATGAATCATTCCGGGATGCGTCGCGCCTTGCGCTGCAACACTTCGCCCTTGAAAATCCAGACCTTGACGCCGATCGTGCCGTACGTCGTACGGGCTTCGGCGAGTCCAAAATCCACATCTGCACGCAGCGTGTGCAGTGGCACTCGGCCTTCACGATAGGTCTCCACTCGACCCATCTCAGCTCCACCGAGGCGACCGGAGCAGCGAATGCGCACTCCCTTGGCCCCGAATTTCATTGAGGTCGAGAGAGACTTCTTCATCGCCCTTCGGAAGGCGATGCGCCGCTCGAGCTGAGTGGCAATGTTTTCCGCTACCAGCTGGGCATTAGTCTCAGCCTTGCGGACTTCTTGAACGTCGATGAAGACTTCGTTATCGGTGAAGCTCTGAACGCCAGGGAACTTGGTCTCCCCGCGAGCTGCCGTGTCTAGATTGCCGCTCTTGAGGATC
>CAZCNI010000133.1:0-6210 GCA_964499765.1 uncultured Polyangiaceae bacterium | reverse complement strand
ACGACTCGGTACTGCCGCTCGACTTCGCCGATTTTTGCCCCCCGTTCAATGGCGTCCACCGCTTCGATGATTTCTCCGGAAGCAATTCGCTTCTTCGGGTCAAACTCGGTGATCTTGACCGTGCCCTTGATGCGCACAATCTCACCGGGAGGCACGCGAGCGCCCGGCACGGCGGGAAGCTTTCGCAACCCTTCGAAAATCGTAATCTCCTGACCGATCTTCGGTTCCTTGCCTTGGCGCACATCCATATACACGTGGTTGCCCCGGCTCAGCATCATTTGTTCTTCGCGCGCGCCCACGACTTCTCCCCAAGTGTCTTTGGAAGGGTCACCGATATAAGCCTCGTCGCGCAGAAACAGTGTATCGCCCGTAACGCGGCCGTTACCTGACAGTAAGCCTCCGCCTCCATAACCTTGGCCCCCCGCACGACCCGTTAGACCTTGACCGCCGCCCGCGCCCAACCCACCGCCGCTACGCCGCAATCGGAGCTGGTCGCCGGGATAGATCCAGTTTGGGTTACGAATGTCTGGGTTGTAGCTCCAGAGCTTGGGCCACTGCCACGGGTTGTCGAGATAGTGCTCGCTGATGTCCCATAGCGTGTCGCCGCGCTTGATGAAGTAAATCTCCGGGACGTTTACCGCAGGTGTTTTGGTTGTACCTGTGATGGCCAGCGTTCCTTTGCTGCCGCGCAGGACTTCGTTACCGTTGGTGGTTTGTCCGAGATCGAAAGTATCAGATGAATTCGCAGCATTGCTCGACGGTCGGGAACTCGACGGCAGACCCGCATTCGGGTCTTTGCCGGAAAATGGAACGCCGTAGGGCGGCATGAAAACCGCGGTGCTCGACGCGTTGGTTCCGGCCGAATTGCCGCTGTTGTCAACTGGGGCAGCAGAGCCATCCGCGTTCGAGGGAGCCGCAACCGTCGGTTGTGCAGGTGCGATGCTTGGCCAAGTTGAACAGGCAAGTGCAAAGGCGATGGAAGCTCGGAGTTTCATGGGTTAGCACCACCGGATGACGTGCTGGTAACGCTACTTGGGTTGCGTTTCGCGGCACGCGAATTCGTTTTGCTTGGGGGGCTCGCGACCGTTGGCGTGCGAACATCGCCGTCAACTCGTGTTTCCACCCGTGACCCCTCGCCAACGATCATCAATCGATGCGAGTCATCGGAACTGGGCTCTACCGTGCGACTTGGCTCGGGCGAGGTGGACTCGTTCATCGGCTGCTCATTAGGGCCAGCCATGACCGTCGGCAAATCGGGGCGCGTGCTCGTGATACTGGGACTCGGCGCGTTATCTGCGGTGCCTGCCTTGTATCGTTCTAATGCCTCGACCGCCCCTAGTCGCTCTTCGAGTCGCTCGTAGTTGGTCGACAATTGCCGAACGCGTGCCGCAAGGTCCTTCATTTGGCGAGACTCTTCAGCGCTCTGGGAGGCGCAAGCCAGAACCGAAAACGGCACGAGGAGCACGGTGGCCCAGGTTACAAACCGCATGGGCACCAAGCGTACGCCGGGCCAAAGGAGGCAGGCAAACTACTTCGCGTGTTCGGCAGCGCGCCCGGGATGCCCCAACCCAATTGCCGGAACCACCGTACATTGGGCCGATCATCAACTGGCTGGCGGTTATTGCCGGGCTTCGCAATCTGCAAATCCGACGTTGCTGGACTGATTTTCGAGCTCAGGGTAGTTTCCAAGCCGTGAACATCAATCGACAGCGTCGAAATAGGCCGATTCGCCGAATTGATCTGCGCAAAACGCTCTTCATCCTGCCGAATCTGGTCACGCTCGCAAGTGTGTTTTGCGGCTTCAACGCCATCCGTATCCTTTCACAACCCAGCCTGAATGCTGACTCAATCGGCAGGGCGGCTATGTTGCTTCTGTTCGCGATGCTGTTCGATCTGCTCGATGGTCGCGTCGCGCGGATGACCAAGACTCAGAGCAACTTTGGCATTGAGCTCGATTCCCTGGCTGACGTCATCTCGTTTGGGGTCGCGCCCGCACTCCTTGTCTATCAATCCGCGCTCAAGCACTTTGGTGACGCGGGAATGCTAGTCGCATTCTTGTTCGTTGCGTGCGGGGTCATTCGCCTGGCCCGTTTCAACGTCCTGGCTCGCTCGCCCAAGGGCGACACTGCCAAACCCGGGCGAACCACGGTAGGCCTACCGATCCCCCCGGCGGCTGCGGGCGTCATTGCAATCGTCGTGGCTCAACCCAGGATGCCGCTCGAGGGCGCGCAGGACTTTTATGCGCAGCTCTCCTTGGTGTTGACGGGGCTCCTGAGCCTGATGATTGTTTCGACCCTGCCATTTCGATCGTTCAAAGATCTTCGACTTAACACTTCCACCGTCCTACTCGTCAGTTTTGCCGTTGGATCTAGCGCCTTCATCTGGAGGCACTATAGCGTCCACCTGGTTCTCGTATGGTTGCTGAGTATCTACGTCGTTATTGGAATGCTAGAAGCGGTTCGCGTCTTGGCGCGCCGCTCACGAAAATCGCTCGTTCGTCAATCGGTACCTCCCGCGGAGCAGTGAATCCTTCTAACATCCTGCAAATCGCGAGCGGTGCGCGTGTGTCGCGGGCGCGAAGCTTTAGTCTGTTCTTGGCACTCTTGGCCTGTTTTGCCTTGCTCTTGTCTTGCCGGCACTCAAACAAAAGTTCCTCGAGTACACGCCCGCGCGAGCCGGCAGTGCAATTGACGGATGCGACCAAAGACATCCTGCTCACGTGGGTTGACGATCAGGGCGATTTTCACGTGGCTCAGTCGATTGAGGAGATCAAAGAACCCAATCGAGCCCAGGTGCGCGTCGTTTTTGCCAATCGAGACGCAGAGGATCCCGATCAGATTTTGGTCGCTGATTTGCGGCAGAAACGCGCGGACGGCACTTACGTCGTGAAAGCCATGCCGCGGGGTGCGTGGGACGACATCGGTGCCAAGAACCGCAAGTCGCGGATGGAAGCGATCAGTGCTCCCGAGCCAACACTGGACGCCGGGCTTCCCGCGCAAGAGGTGGTGGCCGTCATTTACGGAGCTGAGTGGTGTGGTGCGTGCCACCAGATGGCCAAGTATCTCAAATCCAAGGGCATCAAGTTCGTTGAGAAAGACGTGGACGCTAGCGGCACCATTCAGGCCGAACTCCAGGCAAAGTTCGCGCGTGCCCATGTGCCGCCCACTTCGTCGATCCCAGTGACGGATATTAACGGGCACCTAGTCGTGGGATTCAACCCTTCTGCAGTGGATGCGGCCATGGCTTCCAAGGGGTCGCAAACGCTCTAGTGTTCGGACTACGCGCCCGAGTTGATGCCTGGATCAGCGAGGGTTGCCTCCACAGCGGCCAGCAGCTCGCTGGAAGAAAACGGTTTGTGCAAGAAACGGCCCTTTAGTTCGGTCCAGGTCTTTTCGTCCAGAAGTTGAACCGAGTGTCCTGACATGAACAAGACAGGCAGCTCGGGTAGAACCTCGCGCAACCGATAGCAGAGTTCGGGTCCGTCCATTTCAGGCATCACGACGTCGGTAATCAGCAGACGAATGCGGCGCTCGTGCCGTCGGATCAGGTCGCGGGCGACTGCCGGCGTGGCCGCATCAAGCACTGAAAATCCACTTTCGACAAGTACGCTGCACACTAGCTGACGCACAGCGGGTTCGTCTTCGACTACCAGCACAGTCCCGCGCCGGATCTTGGAGGAACTAGTGGCAACGCGCTGCTCGGGCACGTCTACCGGATCCAATACCTCCGGCAGCCAAACTTCGAAGATTGCGCCGTTGCCAGGGGAGCTTTGGACCGTGATATGTCCTCCGTGCTGCCGCACGATGCCGTACACTGTTGCCAACCCAAGACCGGAGTTGCCAGGGAGATCCTTGGTAGTGAAGAACGGTTCGAAGACGCGCGCTCGAGTTGCCTCATCCATTCCGACCCCGGAGTCCTTGACGCTGAGCACAAGGAAATCGCTTGCGCCCGGCTTGGTAAAAGAACCGGCAGCCGAGCAGCGGTGAGTCGTAGTGATCAGCAGTTTTCCGCCGCCTGGCATGGCGTCTCGGGCATTGAGCACGAGATTGAAAAGGATCTGGCGCAGTTGAGTAGCGTCAGCACGCACACGACCTGCTCGCTCATCGAGTCGCACCTCGAGCGTCGTGTTCTCGAGAATGACACGTTTTAGCATCTTGTGTGCGTCCGCTACCAAATCGTTTAGGTCGAGAACCGTTATGTTCAGGACCTGCCTGCGCGCAAAGGCCAGCAGCTGCTGCGTCAACTCGCGGGCGTGGTTCGCTGCATCACCGATTTGCTCGAAATAGGTCCAAATTTGCGGAGAAAAACGCCTGAATTTGAGCGCTGCTTCAGAGTAGGCGACAATAGGCGTGAGTTGGTTGTTGAGATCATGGGCAACGCCTCCCGCCAATCGCCCCACCGATTCCATCCGCGCAGCCACTCGCATTTGCTCTTCGAATGCATGGCGTTCGGCGAGTACCGCTCCCGCTTCGACCAGCTCACTGGCGATGGCCAACACCATTACCACGACCATTCCCAAGAACCCAAACTCCAGCAAATAGACGAATGGGTACCATCCCAAGTTGACACACATATCATTGAGCAGAGTCAGACAGAACACACCAAGCGCAATGGAAAGAGCACGCGCACGGCGAGCCTGCGCACGTCGGCTCACCACGAACACGAGCACGAGCTCAAGCAGACCCATGATTGATTGCAGGTGTCCCAGCGGTCCTAGTGCGGCTTCGAAATAACTGAAAGAGATGCCCCCGGGCAGCGCAATGCGCTTGACCAACGGCTTATCAAGGCACCAGAACAGTCCCACACGCTCATAGGCTGCGGTCATACCGGAGAGCAGTCCGTATACAGTAAACAACACGCGATACTTTCGTTCTACCTGACCCGTGTAGTCGGATACGAAGTGGATCAATGCGATGGACGCAAAAGCCAAGGCAACCACCTGTGCGCGCTGCCATTGGATGCCTTCGAAGACGCTGCGGGCGGCGTAATCGCCGGCCGCGGCCACGTCATAGGCAACAATTCCCAAACAGGTGAGCGAGAATGTGAGGTCCTCGCGTCGGCCGCGGCGGGCGTACAAATAGAAGGCAAATACACCAAACGCAAAGACGATTGATGCCATTATCCCCGGCGGAATCGATTGTGCCCCCATGCCAAGCATGCCAACCCTACCAAACTATCGTGCGTAGGCCGGCACGACAAATAAAAGCTCGTCCATCGGCGACTGAGCAAGTTTGAACCGTGAATAAGCTATTCGATCAACCAGAGAACGGAGCATAAGGGCAAAATCCGTTAAGTTCCACATAGGCACGACCTTGAACGCTTCCGTCCACGGCTGCCGCACCTTCCCAGTACCGATCGCCCACAACGAGTTTGCCCGCCACTTCGGGCACTATTATCTCTTGCTCGGCAAAGAATGGCGTGACAACCACATCGATCCCTTGGTTCGGAACTTCAATCCTCCAACCGAGCGGATAGACGCATTGGACTCCTGCTGGCCAGCCCTTGGGCATCCAAGGTGACGTCCACGAACCAAGAGGAGTAATGGTAAAATCACTCCGGCCCAGATGCGTTGTCTGGCAGTGCCTGTCAGTCAACGTTCCTTCGAAGACACCCCCGGGGTAATTGGGGTCCCAATCGGGCATTTCGACTTGGTAGAGCACGAATTCACGTTCGTCGTCGAGCTGCACCCCAAACCAGGTCCAGCGTTCGAGATTCTGGAACGCAACCCGTTGGGGACCAAATTGGTGATCGAACCAGACGGTCCCTTGGACCTGGTGCCGCACCCCATCGACAACGAGTGCGCCGCGCGCGTCCATTCGCTCGCGCGAGTAGTATTGCACGAGCCCATCCGCGCGTTGCAAGACCGGCGTCTTGCGAGCAATCAGGTCCAGATCTACCTGGTATGTCCTGCCCTCGCTCTGCACTCTACTATGAATGTGGTCGTGTCCGTTGCCGCCTTGGATTAACGCATTGGGAAAGGCGAAGTTGAATCCGTTCGCCATCCGCTCGGGCAGACCCAAAACAGTCTCCCGCCCGCCGAAGTAGTAGTGTTGCTCTTGAATATCGGAGATGGTGTGATCGGCCCAATGCACGGGCAGAGAGCTCTCCAAATCAATGGCAGCGTATACCACCTCGGCGAACCCGTACCTCTTGCCCTCGTCCGTTTCGAGATGCGCGGTCCAGTACCACCATTCCAGCGAGTAAGGCGAA
>CAZCNI010000132.1:0-6211 GCA_964499765.1 uncultured Polyangiaceae bacterium | reverse complement strand
GCTTTGCCCAACCACTGTGTTGGCTCAACAGCATTTCTTGACGTTTCGGACCCGCTTGGTCGACTTTGGACTCGAAGTGCGAGTCCTTAGCCGCATGGCAAAGGCCCAGCAAGTAGTGAATACGCTCGATGGGCTCAAGCGGGGCGTGGTCGATATCGTTATTGGCACGCACCGTATGTTGTCGAAAGACGTCTTCTTCAAGCATCTCGGTCTGCTCGTCGTGGATGAAGAACAGCGGTTTGGTGTGGCTCACAAGGAACGCATCAAGCAACTGCGCAAAGAAGTCGATGTGATTACTTTGAGTGCCACGCCTATTCCGCGGACATTGCAACTGGCTCTGGGCGGGCTCAGAGAGCTGTCGATCATCGATACCCCTCCGGTGGATCGGCGACCTATTCGGACCATCATTGCGCGACCCGACCCCGAGCTCCTCGCCCAGGCAGTGCGCAATGAACTGGCGCGTGGGGGCCAGGTTTTTTATGTGTACAATCGCATTGAAGGACTCGACGAACGAGCTCAGCGTATCAAAGCCTTGGTTCCGGAGGCGCGGGTGGCTGTTGCGCACGGGCAGATGCGTCCCGAGCTACTTGAACGCACCATGTTGCGTTTCGTTTCTGGTGAGCACGACATCTTGGTGAGCACGGCTATCGTCGAGAGCGGTCTCGACATCCCGCGCGCCAACACCATGCTCATCGATCGACCTGACCGCTTTGGCCTCTCGCAACTGTATCAGTTGCGCGGACGCATTGGGCGTTCCTCGGAGCGAGCTTATTGCTACCTCTTGACGCCTGCTTTGAGTGAGCTTGAGCCCGACGCGCGCGCTCGGCTCGAGACGATTGAGCGGTTCACCGATCTTGGCATGGGCCTGCGCGTGGCGGCGATGGACATGGAGCTGCGCGGCACCGGAGATCTGCTCGGCGCTGAGCAAAGCGGCTTCGTTGCGAGCATTGGATTCGACCTCTTCTGCCGCATGCTGGAAGATGCGGCGAGTGAGGCGCGGGGCAAGACCGTCATCCACGACGTGGAACCGGACATCAGTGTTGACACTGAGGCACTGATCCCCGAGCAATATGTAGCCGACGTCGGGATTCGCCTCGGCTATTACAAGCAGTTGGCCGGTGCCGGGTCGCCACAGACAGTGGACGACATCGCAGCAGAATTCGAAGACCGATTCGGCACTCCGCCCCCGGTGGTGCGCAACCTGTTCGCATTGATGCGGCTCAAGCCCGAGCTGCGTGCACTCAAAGCTCTTGGCTGCGACGCCCGCGCAAAGAGTGTGAGCCTCAGCCTGCGTTCAGATACTCCCCTCACGGTCAGTGTCGTAGCTGCACTCAACGAAATGGCGCCCGGAGCATACCGCGCCACGCCCGACGCGCGCCTGGTACGCCAAGCGCGCGCTCACGAACAGTTCGTCACCGGCATTGCCCACCTTGAGTGCGCACTCACCGAGCTTGGCACTTGCCTAGGTCGATAGAGCCAGAGCCCTGCCGTTGCTAACGCTAGTCGTCGCTCTTCTTTTCGCCTTCGCCGCCGCCTTCATCCCAGCCGCCGCCGTTGATTGCAGGGCCTCGCTCGACCTCATCCGGCGTCACGCTCTTGGGATCAGGCTCGAGGTTGGTCTGCTTGATCGCGTCCCATTTGTTACCTGACGCCTTGTCGCCCAGGCCCCATTGGCCCTTAATCTCGTCGGGATCCTTCCCGCTGGTACCTTTTTCCGGGCGCACGTAGACGAAGTAGCCGTGGCCTTTGCGATCTGCGGAGGGACCAACCATTCCGATCTTGTGCTCGACCCATTCGTACTTGAAGAGCGCACCCTCGGCTTTGCCGTGCAACTCGCCCCAGGCTTCACCGGCAGAAGTACGCCAAGCACCTTTGAGTTCGCCGTCAGCCTCGACCAGGTGAAGGTTGCCGTAGATCTGGCTGTAGTAGACGCCCTTCCATTCGGCACCCTCGGGCATCTCGCGACTGATCTTGTCCGCGGAATTGGCGGATTTTCCATGACAGGCCACAAGCGTTACGCACGGCAGTGCAAGCGCTAGGACGCCAGCCAACACTGTAAACTTACGAGTCTGCATGGGCGCAGTCTAACACGGCTTTTAGGTCCAGTCCGAGTTGCTCGCCAATTCTTGAGGCGGCGGCTTCGATTTCTGGCCGGGGAACCATAATTTCGGCACGCTGCACGTGCTTGCCCGCAGGATCAGCTAGCAGCCCTCGGAGCCAGAAGCCGCCGTCGGCAAACAGTGCGTAGGCCGCCAAGGGTACCTGGCAACTGCCACCCGTAGCTCGCATGACCCCGCGCTCTGCCGCTACAGCGAGTGCGGTTGGTTCGTGGTGCCGACCTGCCAGCAACTGCCGCACGAGGCCATCGTCGTGGCGGCACTCGATGGCGAGCGCTCCCTGGGCCACGGCAGGCAAGCACATGGTGACCGGTAGGCGTTTCGTGATCCGGTCTGCCCAGCCCAGGCGCTCGAGGCCTGCACAGGCAACGATGACTGCGTCGAGCGTGCCCTCGGTTGCGTGGCGCAGGCGGGTGTCCACATTGCCGCGTAGCGGCACAATTTCGAGGTCACTGCGCCAAGCGCCGATTTGCACGGCGCGCCGCAAAGATGACGTTCCCACCCGAGCCCCACGCGGGAGGTCCTCGAGTCGGGTTGCTCTTATCGATATGAACGCGTCACGGGCATCTTGTCGTTCCGGCACACAGGCTACAATTAGCCCCGGTGCCAAATCCGCCGGTAGATCCTTCATGGAGTGCACGGCGATGTCGGCCTCGCGTGCCAAGAGAGCCTCCTCGATTTCCTTCACGAACAACCCTTTGCCCCCAATCGCGGCAAGGCTGCGATCTTGAATGCGGTCGCCGGTCGTAGTGACGAGAAGCTCTTCGACCTCGACATCGGGGTGGGCTGAAACCAGGTCCCGAACAAAGGCCCGCGTCTGGGTCAGCGCCAATTGACTCTTGCGAGTAGCAACCCGCAGGCGTCGCGTCACCCGAGTTTCTCCTTGTGCGCCAATTGCGAGGGTCTGCTGTTCGACGACTCGGAATGCTCGGCATTGAGCTGATCAGCGTCGAGCTCGTTCGTAGACATACCGAACATCTCTTCGAGTACCGCCCTTACTTGATCGAGATCATCGGGGTTCTCAGAAGCCATTTTGCGCAGCTGTACGGTTGGTTCATGCATAAGCTTATTGACAGCCGCATCAATCATTCGCTCCAGGTGCAGACGTTCGTTGTCCTCCAAGTGCTTGAGGCGCCCCCGCAGGCTCCGACCCAGCTCACGATGCAGTACGCCCGCAATATGTTGCCGCATGGAGAGAATGAATGGCGTCACCTGCTCGCCTTCGACCCAACGTTCGAAACGTTCGACCTCCTCCTCGACTATGCATTGCGCGCGGTCTGCTTCTATGGCCCGGCTCCCCCGTGAGCGAGTGACAACGGCAGCCAGGTCGTCGACATCATAGCGGTAGACCCCCTCCAATTGGTCCACGTCGGGGCTGACGTCGCGTGGCACGGCCACGTCGACGACGAAAAGATCGCGTCCACGTCGCGTGCGCATCACTCGTTTCATGATTGCACTATCGATGAGGGGCGTGTGCGAACTAGTGCTCGTCACCACCACGTCAGCCTCGCTCAGCGAGGTCTCCAGTTGATCCATTGGGCGACCGTCCGCGTGAAACCGGGTTTGCAGCTCGGCTAGGCGTGACGTGTTGCGACCTACGAGGATCAGGCGTGCGCCTGACCGTTGCAGTAATTGGGCGACGAGCTCACCCATCTCACCGGTCCCAACGAGCACCGCGGTGTGACCAGCAATATCGCCGAAGATCTGGCGTGCGAGTTCAAGGGCAGTCGTCGGTATCGATACCTGTCCAGCACCCACCCGTGTTTCATGTCGCACCCGCTTGGCTGCTCGAAGCGCCCGCGCAACGACCCGACGTAAATGGTTTCCGACCGTGCCCTGTTTGCACGCAAGTTCGAAGGCGTCTTTGAATTGACCCAGGATTTGCGGTTCGCCCACCACCAGGGAATCCAATGACGAGACGACCTGAAATACGTGTTGCAACGCTGATGTGCCGCTGTGCAAATATAGGTGATCGCCGGACTCAGGCAATCGCGTCAAAAACACCGACTTGAGACGCATCATGAGTGCATTGGAGGATTCATCCAATTCGCTGGCTGCCACGAGTTCCGTGCGGTTGCACGTCGAGAGCAGCATGACCTCTGAAACGTCATCATCGCCATGTAGTTCGCTGAGCACCGCGGCGGTTGCCGCCGCATCGAACGCGATACGCTCGCGTAGTGATATGGGCGCAGTACGGAACGACAAGCCGACGACGGCAATCACTAACGACTCCCCGTACCCAGCGAAGGACTTAGCACGTACATGAGCACGACTAGGATGCTGAATAGAGCACCCGCGATAGTTCCCCAGGCAACTTTGCGGCCACGCCAGCCCGCGGCGCGCCCACCGAATATCAGCACACCCACGAAGAGCCAAACGCCGTAGGCGAGCGCGATACGCAGGGCGTCGACTCCGCCGAGGCGTATCCGATCCGCGAAGGCCGCTCCCGTTACGATCCCCAGCGACAAGGGGACGAACCCAATCAACAACAACCGCCGCATCAGCAATTCTAGCGGCAAAAGTCCGGGGAATTGCCGATTACCCGTGTCTGCGCGCTTCGCCTTCAGGCGTGCCGACTGTGCCAAGTAGGCGGTGGCAACGCCAGCCGACAGCAAGAACAGCCCAACGCCAATGACGTTCGAGGTGACGTGAACTGCTAGCCATAACTTCGATGGCTGTTGAATCCCCGGATTGTTTCGCATTAGCTGCGCGGAAATCAGCGACCCTAGTCCAATCGGGGCCACCACGGCTCCGAGCGGCTCGATGCGAGCTCGGGTTGCCAGCACGAGAAAAAGCACCACCGTCACCAGCCCGGTCATGCTTGCCGCGAACTGCGTGGAGGTGACAGGGCAGCGATGCACTTGGATGCTGCTTAGAACGACGTCCAGAAGGTGCAGTAGTAAACCCAATAGAATGGCAATGCGCGCCACCTTGAGTGTGTCGCGTGAACGCCCACGGCGAGCACCGGCAAGATAGTACGCCGTGGCCGCTATGGCATAGGCGATGGAGGCAAGCAGTAGAATTGAATCCAAGACGCCATCACCCTTTATTGGATTGCCCCTGAAAGTCCACAAGGTACTTTATCAACAAATCTTCATCGCTCGTAGCAAGAGCTTCCAAAGACTGGGCGCGATTCTCTGTCAGGTAATCATCCAGGGTGCCCACCGGCACACCCATGAAACCAGTGACAACTTCGTAGGCGTTGTCCCCCAGAAGCATGGACGACTCCAAAATTTCGGCGCCCAGTTCGGTCAAGAAGATCACGCTCTTGACGCGCCCCACGAGATCGTAAATGTCCTCCTGACCACTGACCTCCTGGATGATGCGTGCGGCTTCCACGACCTGGTAGCGGCGTTGGGCAGCCCTGAGTACCAGGTCGCGACCAGTGAAGTCGATTTTTGCTTCCGCTAGCCAGGTGTCAAGTGCCCGCTGCGGGAAGAACGCGCGATTGGGTGCCATGGTTAATCGTCGATGAGATGTCGCGAGCGTTTCAGTAGCCTTCTCTGGCTACAGCTTGATCGCCGACCACTACTTCCTTCTTGGATTCCACAACCACGGTGGTTGCACTGTAGCGGGACACTTGCATGACGCGCAGCTCAGCAATGATCTCATCCGGAAAATCCTTGTCGTCGCGACGCAGGGTCGTTGTTCGCAGCTCGGCGGGTTCGGTGGAGTCGATCCGCAAGGTATCGCGGGCCGAGGGCGTGGTCGTGACCAAAGACTGGCGCCAAACATCGCCGCGCCGCACGATCAACATTCGGTTGCCAACCGAGAGACCATCGTCCGTGCCGCGATCGATGAATACCAACTGGTTTTGACCCATGTAAACGTGTGGGTGAATGCTCGTGAGCACGCGTGCCCAAACGGTCTTGGTTGCGGTCGTGGGGGTTACGACTCGGTACTGCCGCTCGACTTCCCCGATCTTTGCCCCTCTTTCGATGGCGTCCACCGCCTCGACGATTTCTCCGGAAGCGATCCGCTTTTTCGGGTCAAAATCAGTGATCTTTACCGTGCCTTTGATGCGCACAATCTCACCGGGGGGCATGCGAGCGCCCGGTACGGCGGGAGGCTTTCGCAACCCTTCGAAAATCGTA
>CAZCNI010000131.1:0-6221 GCA_964499765.1 uncultured Polyangiaceae bacterium | reverse complement strand
GCCAAAAGACAAGCTCCTGAAGTCAATCGGGATGTTCTGTTGCTCAACTGCCGCTAGGTATCGCAATTTGAAAGCGTATGTTCGTGCGCAGGGTCGGTTCCCTGCGCACCAACGTGGACCGTCTGCAAACGTCGTGGGCTACGCTGCGATGCGAGCGCCTGCGGGTTTCTTGGCAGGCGCCACGGTTGCTCCTGCAAACACGCCAAGCGTCGAGGACGACGAGTCAGTCTTCAGTTGGGCGTTGGTGGCCTCGTGTCCTCGCCGCAGTTGGGCAGAGAGTCCGGTGACCGTGTTTGTCAGACTCTGTCGGCGCTCATCGAGCCAATTGCTGAGCCGTGTGCGCGTGGGAACTTGACCTTGTGCGGTGGCATGCACCAAGTCTGCTACTCGAGTCCTGGCGCGATGAGGCGCCACGAAAAGAGCTGAGCTCGTCGAAGGGTGCCGCTTCAAGTAGTCGCGCACGGCTTGCGCTGAAAGCCCATGTTGTTCAAGGGCCTTTTCAAATTCGTCGCGAGCACTCTGCTTGGCCTTGGAGAGGTACATCTGTACGCGGCTCTGAAAGTTGACGGCCCCGTCTCCGCTGGTTTCTACTGCGCAGAAGATCGTGCCCGGGAACTTCTCGACAATCAGTGACTGAACGCCATCACTGACACCGGAGCTAGGCATGCAGCCAAAAGGCTTCACGCTCAGCGTCATCGTAGACTTTTTGTCAACGGCATTGAGAATGACCTTGCCGACTTCCATGTGGCCTTCCCCTCCGCGCAGATCATTGTTGTAGTGAGGTGCGGCGAGTTCGGCAATCTTGTCCATGTTTGCTAGTGGATAGCTGCGTAGGCCGAGCGCCCGCGCGTACGCGAAGAATGCGAGCCGCACTGCTCGGTCCGCGGCCGCCAGTGTCAAGCTACGACGCAAGACGCCGAACTCACCCATGTTCTGGAGGCCTCGGTTGGTTCCGTCAGTGCCGCGCAATGCTGCGCGTTGCTTAGTGTCGAAACGGACTTCCCAGATGTTGTAGAGCAGCCAATTGGTGACAATCTGAATGTCGACTTCGCCGCCCTCTTGCTCGATGAATTCTTGCAGGTGGTAGTTTCCGTCCCCCTCGGTCGTCATCGCCCAGAACTCCCCGATGATCGACACCTTCGGCACCACACGAAGCGGATCTATCTGAATGCTTGCAAAGTGCTTGCGCGACCGATAAAGAGCTCGCAGGACACTCGTGCCATTGAGTAGCGCATCATAGCAGTAGTCTTTGGCCTTATCCATGGCTTGGTTGGTGGCGCCAGGCGTGACTTCATAGGGACGAATCCGATACGCAAGCGCATTGATGGCATCGCCCGCTAACAGTGCCTGGACGAGCGCGGTGAAGAACTTTGGGTTCATCTGAAGCCCCTCGTCATCACCCGTAGCTTGCTTGAGCCCACCCTGTTGTTGGAATAACAATACGCGGAAACCGTCGAACCCAGCATCGCGTAACGCTTTGCGATACTCCGTCACGTACATGCCGAAACGACAAGGCCCGCACGCCCCAGCCGTCAAGAATACGTACTTGTCTACGATTTCCTTGATCGAGAGACCCTCCTCGTCCCGAATGCGGGTCAATTCGCTGACCAGGTTGCCTACAGTGAAGTAGGTGGGGTTGCATTGACCCCGATTGCCAAACTCTTTGCCCACGCGCAGAGCATCGTAAGTTGGGCAATCGAGCGCGCGGACACCGTAGCCTAGGCCTCTGAACGCGCCTTCGATGAGACGGTCGTGGGAACGAGTCAGACCCCCGAGCAGTAGAGTGACGTTTGGACGCTCACTGCGCGTGAATTTGGCCTGAATGCCCGACTCGACCCAATGCTGCCGGGGAGATAGTCCCAGTCGTTCTCGTTCGCGCGCTTCGTGGCGGCGCAGTTCGGTGATTGTGGATTCAGGTAGAGTGCTGGCGTTGATTAGTGGTAGCCGTCGTTGGGCCGTCGTGTTCTGCTGTTCCATAGGGTGCTCCTTCAGAAAGTCATTCCGCTGCTGACGATAGGGACTGCGATGAATTCGCAGGAACTTGTGAAAGTAGATCCGGCTTTCGCCGAAGCTGAATGAGTCCGGACGCCGCGGCTGCGTTCCTCGACGGTTGCTGTAGCTCGTCTGCAGGTAGGTGCCGTTGGTCAAAAGCTCGTTGCTCGGTTGCTCGAAGTTGCTCATGGAAAGTTCCGGCCATGAGCGGAGAACCGGCGAGCAGTTCGCTGCGCTTCGCTGCGATGGACCGCTCGAGTTCACGAGTCTTTTGCTCGAGTTCCTCGAGCTTCTCTTGTCTGAGCTGGAGCGAGTGCGCATACGTGCTCACTCGAATCTTCAGGGAACCACCGGGCTTGTTCGCGTCCAGATCGTGGAGCATGGCCGCGGGTGTGCGCGCCGTTTGGATGATGGAATCGATCAATCCGTAGGTGGGCGCGTCATGACCACATTTGAAGCTCGACAGGTCGAGAACGGCAACGTTTGGATGGTGTGCGGCGAAATTGGCGGCCCATACCTTTTGCGCGCTGTTGGCGGAGTAGTTCTCCGGCCACAGGTGGGACAGTTGCAGCGGGGTCTCTATGAGACCGGCATCAAGTTCATCCTGATAGTAACGGTCGAGATAGCTGCGCGATTTGGGCAGCGAACGGACGCTGAGGATTGGATAGCCGAGGGCCTGAAACTCCTCCAGGATTCCGTGATTCAGCCCCGGGTCGGAGTGATACGGGCGCGCCAACACTAGGATCGCCAAGCGGTTCTCGCTTTCGACGGTCTCGAGAATCGCTTCCCCGCGCTTTTCGAGATCAGCTTCGAACTCCTTGAGCGCTTTCCAGGCCTCGGTGCAGGCAAAGTCGCTCTCATCTTCGGTAATGTTCAGGCGCGGTCCCCAGGTGTCGAATAGACGTTTTGCGAGCAAGGTTGGTTCAGTAAAGGTCAGCGCCGGTGCCACATACTCAATTCCGCGTTGCTCGAAGAAATTGACTTCCTTAGTGAACGCCGCCCGAATCACCTCGGGTGTCCCAGCAACGATTGGGCACGACGCGTTGTCCACAGTGTCAGTCACGAAGCTGGGCAATTGCGTCAGGATTGGGAAAAACAGGTACTTGAGCGGCCGTGCCCGTTCGGGCTGGTGCGCATGGAAGAGCAATTGATGGATATGTGCCTGCACCACCTTGCTCGGAAAGCAGGGGTCGATCGAGCCATACTTTCCCCCTTCTAACCATAGTGCCTCGGTTGTGGGATCGCTGAACACTACGTTCGTTTTTGGGATACCTAGGGTTTCGAAGTAGGTTCTCAGAAATGGTGCCACTACGTAGTTGTTCAGAACTCGAGGAATGCCGACGCGGATCGTCTTGCGTTGCGCTGCGTCAGCTGCTGCAGAGCGCACGAACGGCCGCGTGAAGCGCCGTCGAGTGATTCGGAACAGGCCCTTCTTGACCTCCACGTCCTCGATGAGGGTTCCTGGTCCAGGCAGTGGTGCGGGCGTGTAGAAGTGCTGGAATGCTTTGCGCCCTTCGTAGTCAACGAGATTGGGATGGGCGCCGGCCAACATCTTGCGCTCGGCAACGACACGCAGCATGGCTTCCTCGCTCTCGACCGTACCTTTCTCGCACGAGAAACCAGATATCGTGCGCGCAATGGTTCCGTTCGGTCGCTGGGCATCTACGAATGTTCGGTGGCAATTGTTGGGGCAGAAGTGACACTGCGTCGATTCGTCGTTGCGCGTCGTATATTGCAGCCCAAGTGCGGCATCTACCCCGATGAACCGGGTTGCAGTGGAGCGCTTGTAGCGCCGCAGGGTCTCGAATGCAGCGCCGAGCGCGCCCGCTTCGCCCGTGTGTGGGTGCACCAAGACTTCGGCATCGGGAACCCGCTGCCGAATGTAGTCTACTTGGGCCTTCACGGCGGCGAGGTTGTACTGAGTGCCTCCCTGCAGCACAAAGCGTCTTCCCAGGGACGCTAGTCGCGGGATCTGTACTACGTACTGCCAGACGTTTTTGGGCAGCACTTGGGCCAGTCCTGCCAGCAGCTCCTCCTTCTGAAAACCTTCCTTCTGAAAGTTGACCCGGTCGGTATCTAGAAACACCGCACACCCATAGGAAAACTTCGGCGCGAGCTCGGCTTGAAATGCGACATCCGCGTATTGGGTCACTGGTAAACCGAATTGGTCTGCCATTGCTTGCAGCAACATGCCGTTACCTGCGCTGCATGAATTGGAGAGCTTGAAATTTTGGATGTCGCCATTTTTCAAGAACAGCACTTTGATGTCCTGTCCTCCAATGTCGCAGACGACATCCACATCACCAAAATAGTGAACGGCGCTTGACATGTGAGCGACTGTTTCGACGATGTTGACGTCTGCTAGCATGCACTCTTCGAGTACGGTGCCGGCGTATCCTGTAACGCCGAACCCCAGGCATTCGAGAGTTGCACCCTGTGCCGTTACGTGGCTCTTGAGCTTGGCCAGTAACTCCTGAGTGTCAGCAATCGGGTTGCCCTTGGAGAGCTGGTAGGCTTTGGCCAATAGAGTGCCGTCCTCTCCCACCAAGACGGCTTTGGACGAAGTCGAGCCCCCATCCAAACCAATCACCGCACGAACGACACTCCCTGATTCGATGGGTGGTGGCGCGAAGCGCGGGTGGGTGTACTTGCGCGTGAACTCATCGAGCTCCTGAGCATTCGCCGCGAGAGGTGGCCCTGCCTGCGCGCCCAATCGCGCCCTGCGGCCATTGCTGATGAACTCACGGAGTGGGGTGAGTCCTAGGAAACGTCCGATCTGCGATGGTTCACCGATACCAACGAATGCGGCGCCGAGTGCAGCATACAATTGACTATTGTCGGGAACGAAGACTAGCTGCTCAACCGGGGCAGGATTCGGGGGATGATAACCGCGATCATGCCAGACCTCTGGAATTCGGAGCCGCCAACAATCGAGCAAGAAGGGCAGATAGGTGTTCGGGCCCCCCAGCAATGCAACTTTGGCGCGAAGCGTGTTGCCTCGCGTGAGTACACTGAGGTTCTGCATCACAATCGCGTCTGCCAGCGAATTGAGGACTTCGTCCTGAGGAATGCCTGACTTGACTAGGTTGACAATGTCAGTTTCAGCGAAGACTCCACACTTTGCCGCTACGTGATGGAGCTTGAGCGAGTTGAAGTGCAACTGAGTCGCGAACTCAGGGGTAGCCCCTACCTTGATGAGGCACTTATCGATCGTTGCCCCAGTGCCCGATGCGCACTTGTCATTCATGGACGCAACTGCCGTGCGCATCCCCGTATTCGGATCATCTTTGAAGATGATGATCTTGGCGTCTTGTCCCCCCAGCTCGATGACGCTACCCACATCCGGGTTCAGCCGTTCAACTGCTGCGGTGACAGCGTTGACTTCTTGCACGAACTTGCCCCCGGTTGGCTCAACGAGGGGCCCAGCACCCGATCCGGTCAAAAATATCCTCAGCGACGGATTCTCCGCGCAGTCGAGGTCCGCCAGTATCCGCTCCAGCAACTCGAGGACCTTCTCTGGTTGTTGGGTGTGGTGCCGCTGATAGTCGTGCCAGAGCAGGCGGCCCTGATTGCTGGCGTCGAGCACGATCGCCTTAACGGTCGTTGAGCCGACGTCCATCCCTATGACAAAGTGTTCATTAACTGTCGCCATATAGCTTTGTTTCCAGTAAATGTTTGTCATTCCGCATAATGACGCTGACGTCAGTGTCCATCCGGCCTATCCAGATCGCAAGTGCCTAGTGTGCAGAAAATGCACGCCTTGTGACTTACGGGGTGACTGCTGCCCACCTCCGCCCCCGACGACATTTTGCGGATTGCGGCGGGCGTTCACGCCTGGGCGACGTACGCTGCGGTCCTATGGCAGCACGCCGCAAGCCGAGCGGAGGAAAAACTGTAGCGAAGACCGAAAGACGTCTGCAGATCCTAGTGGCTGCGCGCGACGTGTTTGCCAAGCGTGGTTATCACCAGACCACGATTGACGATATTGTTCTGTCAGCAGGGGTCGCGAGGGGGACTTTCTATCTCTATTTCGAGGACAAGCGCGCGGTTTTCGTGGATTTGATTGATCGGTTTGCCGCCAAACTCTCGATGGCCATTGAACGTATCGTCACCGATGACCAGTCCCGACCGGTTGCCAACCAAGTCAAGGAGAACATCCGCGCGATCATTCGAACTTGTCTTGCCGAACGCACGATGACGAAAATACTGTTCACCGGAGCGATGGGCAT
>CAZCNI010000130.1:0-6227 GCA_964499765.1 uncultured Polyangiaceae bacterium | reverse complement strand
TTCGTCGACGGGAATACCGCGCCCATCGTCACTGACGGTCACCGAGTGACCGTCCTTGTGAAGGGTGACTTCGATGCTCGATGCGTGGCCGTTCATGGCCTCATCGACCGCGTTATCGAAAATCTCCCACACGAGATGGTGAAGTCCGGTCGAACCGACCCCACCAATGTACATGCCCGGGCGCTTGCGCACCGGATCCAGACCTTCGAGAACAGTAATGTCTTTCGCAGAGTACTGGGCCATTACGTCACCTACTGTCCGTCATCACCGGGTTCTCACCGCACACCCAAGCCGAACCAGCTACGGAGCCAGACTTTTGCTTCGGCAAATAAACTTCGCTAGGCATCTTTGAGCTCCAGAAGCTGAGGCGCTGTCGGTACGGCAAGGACTACCTCGCTAATTTGACCGCGCTTGATGAGTTCCTTGCCTCGACCGCCACGCGCCGACACTTCGTAGCGCGAGGCAACCACCTTCTGTTCACCCCCAAGCGTAGTCTTGACTACCAACACGTCCTCGGAGCCTCTAACGACTTTCAAGCCGACCAAGTTGTCACCCTCATCTAGTTTCATCAGTGCGACTCCGCGCCCTGCTCCACTGAGGTAGCTAACTTCTGCGGCAGCGCAAAGTAACACGCGGGACTTGTGGGAAATGCATAGTACCTGAGGTTTGCCTCGCGCAGGCGCCAACTCAACGCCAATGACAGTGCACCCTTCACTGGGCTTAGCGAATCGCCGACCTGCGCGCGTGCTTGGCTCCAGAAACGACGGGAGTCCAAATGCAAGCGCATAGCCGTCACTCGTCCCAGCAATCGCGTATTGTTCAGGGGTCTTTCCTTCGCGCTCGGCGATGTTGCCGCAGACCCGTGAATCGAGCGAAAAGGCAGCAATGATTGCTTCTTGATCGCGCAACTTGAAGAGCTTCTGTATCGGCTCGCCGTACCCTGTCGTCGCTGGAATATCGATGATACGCGCGGTGTAGGCCGAACCGAAATTCGACAAGAACACCACCGTCGAACGTGTCGAGCCACCTACACAGGCCAGAACTTGATCGCCTTCTCTCAACCGAGTGGTGGATGGATCTTTGATTTCCTTCTGTCGCTTCACCCAGCCGTCTCGAGTCAGCAGCACGTGGTTGTCTTCAGCGACAATCAGATCCTCGGCCGAGTATTCCTGATCGGTTTCAATCGCTGAAATTAGTGTTCGGCGCTTGTCGCCTTTACCATGCAAGCGAATCAGTTCATCCAGCTCCTCGCGAACCATTCCCCAAATACCTTTGGACTGGTCTTCCGCGAGAAGCTTCGCGATTTCCTTGGCTCGCTTGCGTTTTTCCGCCAACTCCTTCTGTATCACCAAGATTTCCAGCCGAGCGAGTCGATAGATCTTGAGCTCCAAGATGGCATCGGTTTGCTCAGCGTCGAGCTTGTACCGAGTCATTATCTTGGCCGCAGCGTCCTGTTTACCTTCAGACTTGCGGACGATAATCAGAATCGCATCAAGCGCATCGAAAACCGTAACGAACCCCTCGAGAATGTGCATGCGTCCATTGAGCTCGCCCAATTCGTGCTCCAACCGACGCGTGATGACATCGAGGCGAAAATGCAAGAAATGCCAAAGCACTGCCTGCAAGTCGAGACGTTCGGGGCGCCCGACTTCAGGATTCTCAGTCGGAACGAGGCAGGTCATGTTGACGCTAAACGTCGACTGAAATGGTGTATTCTTGAACAAGTACGCCATGACCTTCTGTTCGTCGGCTTCCTTCTTTAGGCTCAACTCGATGCGTACATCATCGGTTGAGACATCCCGCACGTCGAGTAACAGCGGCATCTGGCGTGACACAACGACATCCGCAATGCGTTCCACCAACGTGGACTTGTTGATATTGAAGGGAATGCTCGTAAGGACGACGGTCTTCTGATTCTTCGATTCTCCATCTACTATCCAGGTTCCACGTACTTTTATCGTCCCCTGCCCGGTTTCGTAGATCAGCTTGAGTTCTTCCTGTGACGAGATGACCTGTCCCCCTGTTGGAAAGTCGGGGCCTTTGATGGTCCGGCAAAGCTCGCGGCTGCTCAATTCCTTACCAGCCACTAGCGCGTCCAGCAGTCTGATGGCAGCCGTACAGACTTCCTCTAGGTTGTGCGGAGGAATACTGGTGGCCATACCGACCGCAATGCCGGTGGCCCCGTTTACGAGCAACTGCGGGAAACGGGCTGGCAACACAACGGGCTCCGTCCGAGTGCCATCGTAGTTGGGCCGAAAAGGGACCGTATCTTGCGCCAATTCCGCGAGCATCGTGCCGGAAATGACGGCAAGCCGACACTCCGTGTAACGCATCGCAGCAGCCGGGTCCCCATCGAGCGACCCGAAATTACCGGACCCCTGCACGAGCGGAACCCTTAAACTAAACGGTTGCGCGATTCGGACCAAAGCATCGTAGATAGCTGAATCTCCATGGGGGTGATAGTTGCCCATGACATCGCCAACGACCTTTGCACATTTGCGCGGCTTGACATCAGCGTGCAGGTGCTGCTGCCACATTGTATAGAGAATTCGTCGTTGTACGGGCTTCAGGCCATCACGCACGTCGGGCAGCGCCCGCGAAGTTATGACGCTAAGCGCATAGTTTAGGTAACGAGATTGCGCTGCCTCGTGGAGGGCAACGTTCTCTGGCTCATTCCCTTGATGGAAAAGGTCGAGTGAGTCATCGCCATCACTTCGCCGACGGCTGCCTTTGGGGCTTTGAGGTGGTTTTTCGCGATTCGCCACGCGCGACGCTCTCCTTAGCCGGTGGCCTATCCCGGCGGCCATGAGGGCTATGAGCATTCGTTCAGGCTGTCAACCCGTTGCCTTGCCAATCTATCCGGCAATCACGACCGAATCACGGTGGCCCGGAACTAGGAGGCCAGGGAATTGGAACCCCGAACGACCCACCGATAGACACGGCCTGCGGCTCTGGTTCGACACCACTACATTGTGGTTTTCGCCCGTGTGCGAGCTCCAATATCACCTTCGGCCGCAACATGTTTTCTAGCTCTGAGATCGCGCGTGAAGCGGTCGCAGCGAGTCCCAAATTTCTGCATTATGTTGGCCGAAAGGACCGCATCCCCTGCGGCGGTATTCTGTCGAGTTCAGGCCGACAGATTGATGCATCTTCGACTCTGGACTAGCGAAAGTCATCCACATCGATCCCAAAGCGTTCCATCCAACGATGGACTTGCATGCGGGCCTTGCCGAGCTCCCTGCCAACTGCGGCGACATTGCCGCAGTGCTTCTCGAGCAGAGCCCGCAGTTCTGCGTTAGTGGGTCCCGCACCGCGCACAGCTCGCGCCGGATCCGACGACAGGGCAAAAGATGGACGCTCGGAAGCCTGCAACGGTCGGCCATAATCGGACATGAGATCCTTGATGGGCTCGGGCAAAAGGGCTTCCTCAACCAAGGACTCGTCACTTAGTGCAATGCATCGCTTGATACAAGCTTCCAGCTCGCGGACGTTGTAGGGCCAGTCATAGCTCACGAGACCAACGACAAACCCGAAGGCCAACTTCAATTCGCTACGCCCGTGACGACGCAGGAATGCCAGTGATAGTTGATAGACGTCCTCTTTCCGGTCACGCAATGGCATGAGGCGCAATTGATACTCGTTGAGTCTTGCGTAGAGATCATCGCGAAACTTTTCAGCCTGAATGAGCCGCTGCAAGTCGCGATGCGTCGCACAAACAACGCGGACATCTACTCGCTCTGCTGAGGTGGCGCCCAGCGGAAATACCTCTCGAGACTGCAGCACTCGAAGCAGTTTTGCTTGAGCCTCAAGCGGCATGTCTCCTATCTCGTCAAGCAGAAGGGTGCCCTGATCTGCCATTCGAATCAGTCCGGGCTTGTCACGTTCAGCCCCTGAAAAGGCCCCTCGCTTGTAGCCAAAGAGTTCGCTTTCCAAAAGCGTTGCAGGAATTGCCGCACAGTTGACGGCTTGGAATGCCCCCTTGCGCCCACTGACACGATGGAGCTCACGCGCCACGACTTCCTTGCCGGTACCGCTCTCTCCCAGTAGCACGACGCTCAGGTTCGTCTGCGCAACGCGCTGCAGCTCTGCGGCGATACGGTCTATCTGGTATCCTCCGACCAGCTCCGACCCATTCACCAACCGGCCTCGACCCTCGACTTTGCCGTCGATCCGATAATCGCAATACTCGGCCGCATTCTGGTCCAAGAACTTAAAGATACCGTCACCAATGCGAAGCTCCGACCCTCGTTCGAGCGCAGCTTGTTCAACGGGGTGACCATCAAGCAAGACCCCATTGCGGCTGCCAAGATCACGAACAACCCAGTGGCTTTCATTCCACGTGACCTCCGCGTGCATGCGCGACACAGCCGAAATCGGCAGGCAAATGTCCGCGGCGGTATCGCGACCAATCGTGATTCGCTCCTTCAACAGCGGCCACGCTGCTGGGATTTCCTGAAATTCATTGGCATAGAGCAGGATCAGCCCGGCAACGCCTTTGACCCCCGCACTTCCTGGCCTCGGTGGAATGTCCACCTGTTGCATGGCTCCCGTCGTCCGCTCGGTCATGAATGTTGCTCTTTCCGCTGCGCATCGAATGCTTAAGAACTGATTCTTGGAGGCTCTACTGGCAGCTCTTCTATTTCCAGCTTAGGTTTGCTCAAGCTCTGCCATGGCCCAAATTCGAGTTGCTGCCGTTCAGCTTCAATCTCAGGAAGACATATTAGCCAATCTTGCTCGTTGCGAGCATTGGATTTCGGTGGCCGTCGCAAACGGTGCGCAGTTGGTGGTTCTTCCCGAGAACTTCGCATATTTTGGCACTGAAGCAGGTCGCCGTGCCGCCGCCGAATCGCTTGGCGATTATCAGAAGCCCATTCAAGGGCTGGTGTCGAAGGCGGCAAACATTCAAGAAGTGGCTATTCTGGCTGGAGGTTGGCCCGAACTGAACCCAAACATGGCCCCGCCGTATAATTCGGCCACGCTCTTTGTGCCTGCAAAGAGCTATTCAGCTCACTACAGAAAGATTCATCTGTTCGATGTGACATTGCCGAATGGGCAAGTCATCAGAGAGTCAGATGCCGTTACGGCCGGCAGCCAAGTGGTTGTCTGCGATCTCCACGGGTTCAGACTAGGCTTGTCCATCTGCTACGATCTGCGCTTTCCAGAATTGTATCGGCAACTAGTCAGGCGCGGCTGCGAAATAATCTGTGCTCCTTCTGCTTTCACTGAAGACACGGGCAAAGCTCACTGGGAGCTCCTCGTAAGATCACGAGCCGTTGAGTCCCAAAGTTGGGTCATAGCTGCCAATCAGTCCGGACAGCACCCCGGCAATCGGCGCACGTTTGGTCACACAATGATAGTCGACCCGTGGGGCAGCGTCTGTGCGGTCGCACCAGCAGGAGAGGGAATCGTCTTTGCAGACATCACTACGGATTCCATAGCAAAGGTGCGCGCTTCAATGCCCTGTCTGCGTCACCGACGGAACCTCTGGTAGCTCTCGCCCCCAGGACAGAGCGCTGCTAGCCGAAACCGCAAAGATGGCCAGTCCACGAAGCCATCGGCCATGATTTCTAGCGATCGTTTCCGGCTACAAAAGCGGGATGAGTGTCAAAGGTGACGGCGCGCGATCTCGGTCCAGGCACCAGTAGGTTCGAGAGCAATGTAGCTGCGCCAGTAGTTTCTCGCTCGACCGGACTCACCGATTTCTTCCAATGCCATCGCTAGATTGAAGTACGCATCTGAGAACTTCGGATCGGCCGCAAGCGCTCCTTCAAAGAGAGGGATCGCGGATTCTGGCAAACCTCGTTCCAACATTACGTATCCAAGGTTGTACTGCGCTTCGGGCTGGTTGGGGTCCATTTCGAGTGCTTTACGATAGAGGCACTCGGCCCCATCCGGATCGTTGCATCGAAATCGGATATTGCCAAGATTGGTATAGGCTATTGCCAGCCATGGATCGATCTGGATTGCTTCTTCGTAAAGCCGCGCAGCTTCGTCCATGGATGCGGGGTTCTCGTCCAGTTGACTCGCCCTCAGGTAAAGCTCATAGGCCGTGCGCGCTCGCTCACGGCCGGCACTTGGGCGAAGTACACGCACGACATCGTCGCGTAACGCCTTCACTTCGAGGTCGAGCACCAGCTGTCCGGTGAGTGGTTCGTAGGCAGTTCCATCTTGGCTGCGAACCAAGACGTGCTTGCCATCCGATAACACTCGTAGCTCTGCCAGTGGTC
>CAZCNI010000129.1:0-6264 GCA_964499765.1 uncultured Polyangiaceae bacterium | reverse complement strand
ATTGCTTGACCCTTCGGAGCAGGCCACTGGATGCCCCCGGCTGCGTCAAGAGCTACGTAGTCTTCGATACCCGTGAAGTCGCACGGTTGCCCTGCGCTCAACTCACGTAAGAGTTTGAACACGTCTTCCGGGCTCGACCATTTTCGGAATAGATCACCCACACCCCAGGCTGCCGCCACCAGCTGAAATATGTAGAAGTCTGCCAAAGCTTGACCGGGGGCGCGACTGACACGTTTGATGACACCAATTCGCCGCTCCGAATTGATGAAGGTGCCCTCCTTTTCCCCCCAGCCCGCTGCCGGCAGAAAAATGTCCGCCTTTATCGCGGTTTCGGTGTCAAAATACATGTCTTGAACGACCAGAATCTCCAGCCGCTTCAGCACGTCATCGAGATGCGCCTGATTGATCCAAGAGTGCGCCGGGTTGGTTCCAATGACCCAAAGGCCACGGATCTTTCCCGATAGAATGCCCTCGATGATTTGATCGTAGGCAAGCCCGCTGTCGCTCGGTATGCGGTTCACGTCGATTCCCATGAACTGTGCAACATGGGCGCGGTGGTCAGGATTCGCAAAGTCGCGTCCCCCAAAGAGGCTGGTCGTATTGCTGAAGATGCGTGAGCCCATGGCATTGCATTGGCCGGTAACAGAGTTGGCGCCCGTCCCCGGTCGCCCCATATTTCCCGTGAGCAGGGCCAACGCGATGATGGCTTGAGCTGTTCGCACCCCTTCGTGACTTTGATTGACGCCCATGGTCCACCAGAAGCTGACCCGTTTGCCGACGTGAATCGTGGCAGCGAGTTGTTCGATGAGACTTGCCGGGATCCCCGTGATCAGTTCCGCGCTCGTGACGGAATAATCGGCCACTTGCGTGGCAAACTCCTCGAATCCACTCGTGTGCGCCTCGACGAACGCTCGATCGACCCAGTCATTGTTGATGATGATGTTCGCTAACGTATAGAGCAGCGCGAGGTCTGATTTTGGCTTGACTGCCAGGTGCTGACTCGCGGCCGTAGCCGTTTCCGTCCTTCGCGGATCGACCACGATGACCTTGGGCTTATGCGTGTTTCTGCAAATGCGCTCCCAAAGAATGGGGTGCGCCACGCATAAGTTGGATCCCCAGAGCACGATCACGTCCGATTCCTCGAGATCCTGATAAGTGAACGGTGGGGCATCGAAGCCAAAGGATTGTTTGTAAGCAACTGCTGCCGTTGCCATGCATTGGCGAGTATTCCCATCACCGTGAAGCATGCCCATCCCGAATTTTCCCAGCGCTCCAAGAAACGCGAGTTCCTCGGTGGGGAGTTGCCCCGTGCCCAACCACGCAACAGCAGCCGGGCCGTGTTCGCGTTGAATGGCCTTGAAACGATCGCACATCTCGACGATTGCCTCTTGCCAGTCAACCGGCTCCAGTTTGCCGTCACGACGAATCAACGGCGTGGTTCCCCGGCTGGGTCCACTGAGCGGAGCGAGCGCTTCCCAGCCCTTTGGACAAGCCATTCCAGAATTAACTGGGTGGTTAGCGTCAGGCAAAAGACCTACGGATTGACCTTGTTTCATTCTGATGTTGAGTCCACAGCCCGTCGAACAGAAGCCGCAGACCATGGAAGTGGTTTGGTCGGCTTCCAATTTCCGAGGTATCCGGCCTAGCCCAAACTCCCCCGGTTTCAGGAGCAATTCACGTGTCAGTGGTCCATCATGTCGCAGTAGGAAATCGCGGGCTTTGCGCTTGATCAAGTCAGCGGTAACTTTCATCGAATGCCTCCTGGCATGCGTGACGCCGGTGCAGCTCGGAAAAAGAGATAACGCTCCAGCAGCTCAGCCGTCAGCAGGGTGACGAACATACAACCGCAGATAAGGCTGGATAAGCCGCTCGCCACACCACTGAGTAGTAAGATTGGCAAGAAAATTCCTCCAAAGCATGCCAGTGCAAAGCGCACCAGTGTAACCTTGGCCAGGTCACCGAGCATCAGCAGGGCCACTCGCTTCAATACGGAAAACTGTCTCTGCCGATAGTGCAAGAGTATGCTCGACTCGTGAGCAATCTTGGTCACCGTTACGATCAAAATAACCTCGAGCAAACCGCGACTGACGCGGTCGAAGATGCCTCCGGTAGCCACGTACACACTCATTACCGAAACCGCACCCAGTGACAACATGGTGCCAAAAAAACGGATGCCCGTCTGCGCTGCGGACCATTGAGCACGCCGAGTCGCCACGTACACCATAACCGAGAAATACACCCCCAAAACCCCGACGATTGTCGCGGAAGTGCGGGCAAGGTGAGAAACCTGTTCCAATTCGACGACACGCGCCAACCCGAACAGGCGTCGAGCAATGCAGGTGGCGCCGTAAAGGGAGCCCAGCATGGCGAACAGACCGAATGCCACTGCTTCACGACTCAACCATGAAGTTCGCAGTCCCAGAAATACGCGCCAGGCAAGCGCTGGGCGGCCTAGATGGAACACACTGGCTCCAAGCGCCAAGAAGGCCAGACTTAGTGCCACAATCGATTGAACGATCGGGCTTCCTAGCTCGAGGCCGAGCAGGTTCTCGTACGCATAGGTCAGTCCGAAGGCTCCCACGGCCAGCTGGGTTAACGTGAGCATAACGACCAGCGGCGGATGTGAATGTTCCGGGCTCGTCCGATAGAAATCCGCAGGCAACATGTTGTTGGGCATGGGCCGGTCGGTCTTGTAAGTGGTGCTCGGCAATGTGTGTTCAGGCGCCGGTGCACCCGCCAGAAAACCTCGCGCATTGCTCGACTCCACCAAGGAATCGCGATCCACCAATTTAATCGCAATCGCCTGATTGGGGCATGCTTGCGCACATGCCGGGGCTTCGTTGTGTGCCAGGCGATCGCTGCACATATCGCATTTGCGGACGATGCCCCGCGCCTTGTTGAATTTAGGCGCATCATAGGGGCACATTAGGGTGCAGTATTGGCAACCAATGCACTGATCATCTAGATGCTTCACGATGCCGGTGATTGGGTCCTTCTCGTACGCCTGCACTGGGCATCCCTGCAGACATGCCGGCTCCAAACAATGGTGGCACGAGGTCGTGACCGTTTGCATGGCTGGCAACTGTAGGCTGCCCCCTTGCAACATGCCCACGGTTCGCCAACTCTCACCCTCGTCAAGTCCGTTGAGGGTGTGGCAAGCAGAAACACAGGCCTTGCAACCAGAGCAGGCGTCCAGATCCACCTCGAACGCGTATTGTTCGTGGGGTTTGGGCTGCTGCAGTGGCAGCAATTCCCGGTACAGCTTGTTGCGACCGTCGAACTCGGCCAAGTCATGCTGTTTCGAGAACCGCTCGACCGCCGTGAGCGTTGCCTGCGCATCCAGTAGAGCTGCCACTGGCAGGGTTGGAAGCCGGCGCTTGGTCGTTGATCTCTCGACATCGAGTAACGGCAAAGCCATTCGAGCAGTAGAGGTCGTCATCGAAACTACTGTCATTATTCGGTTGCTGCTCGCGTGTTGCCAGAGCTACCGGGGCGGGCTACGTGGATCTTTATTGTTTCAGAAATGCCAATGAAACATGAAGAGCAACGACTACGGGTGGTCCTTCGATGACGCCGAGGAATGGTGGTCCGTCGACCATTCCTCGGCGTCATCTCGTTACGCTCACCCTATAACGAATCGTGTTGCGGTTACCCGTACACAATTCAAACCATCATTGAGTCACTCGCGTTGGAAAATCTAGAGTTGCGGCTTGCGTTCATCCGACAACGATGGGGCGCTCGGGTAGAGCCCCAGCGCTCGGTTGGCAATACGGCGTATTTTGATCGCAATCGCATCTTGGTCGGTCACATCATGCGCCAGCGCGATGATCTCGTTCAACGCTGAACGAGCGGTCCGCAGTTCCGCAAGCAACCAGCGAACGTCCGATGCAACGGTGTTGCGCGCACCGGCGTAGGCTCGCTCGATGTCGCCTGCTCGCGACTCAATCATGACCTTCTTTGGTGGCAGCGTACCCGCCCCCCCGCAATCTGGGCAATCGACGGGTCCGGACTCAGTTGGGTATTCGCCAGACCCATGGCAAGTCGCGCAGAGGGATGCAGAGGAAACCTGGTCCGAGGTCGACATCAAACCGCCCTAGCATGCCTTTGCCCACGTGTCCTGGGTGCTGGCAGAGCCCGCTTTCAATCGTACGCGCTCTAACCACACCCCGTTCATATCAATCATTCATCACGTCTCAGAAAACCCGCCCGTCAAAGCTCGTTTGCTGGCGAAGTTTGACCGATGACGCAGCGGAATGGTTGAAGAACCAGCACCGGAGTGGTCCTCCGACCATTCCTCGGCGTCACGGAACATCCTTGGGGATTTGAGCACCGGAGTGGTCCTCCGACCATTCCTCGGCGTCACGCAGGTCAAACGCAGCCAGCAGGCAAGATGGTCCTTCGACCATTCCTCAGCGTCATCGGCGGGCGTCGCGTCAAGACGACGCATCGGAGTGGTCGGAGGACCATGCGATGAATGCTCAGGATGCATAGAAGGATTGACAGTCGCGTGAGGGATCGGAGTATGTGTGAAGGCGCCAATATGAACGACAAGACCGTGATCGTGACTGGACCTACCTCTGGAATCGGACGGCAAATCGCCACCGAGCTAGCGCGGTTGGGCGCCCAGGTCATCCTGGCTTGTCGCGACGTAGCAAAAGGCCAGACCACGCTCGAGGACATTGCCCGCCAGACGGGTTCGCAGAAACTCTCGGTGATGCCCGTGGACACTTCGAGTCCTGCTTCCGTGCACGCTTTTGCGCAACGCTTCACGCAAGAGCATTCGCGGTTGGATGTGCTCGTTAACAACGCGGGCACCAATCGGCGCAGCCGGCAGACGAGCGCGAATGGAACCGAGTTGGTCTTCGCGACCAATGTGCTTGGTTATTTCCAAATGACCAATGAACTACTTGGCGTCCTGCAATCAAGTGCTCCCGCGCGCATCGTGAACGTTGCCTCGACATTTGCGGGTGAGCTGGACATTGATGATCTGCTGTTCGAACGTCGCCCCTACGATCCGATCAAGTCGTACAAGCAATCCAAAGCGTGCAATCGGCTGTTGTCGTGGGCCGCAGCGCGACAGCTAGAGGGAACCGGGGTCACCGTGAACGCCATGTGCCCCGGCATGGTGCAAACCGGGCTCTATCGGGACACCTCGCCCGTTGCTCGGCTCATGATTCGTGCAATTGGGTTGGTTTGGGGCCGCAGCGTTCAACAGGGCGGGGATACCGCCGTTTGGCTGGCCAGCAGCTCAGAGGTTCAAGGCTTGAGTGGAAGGCTGTTCGAGTTACGTAAGGAGATCCCCTGTCAGTTGCGCAACGAAGAGCTCGAAGAACGACTCTGGGAAAAGTGCAAGCAACTGGTGGCTATTGGAGACCTCGCCACTTAGATCGATCCATAACGACTGGTCAATGAGTCACGACCACATTCCGCGGGAACCCAATGCGTTGCCTTGGAGACCCAATGCGTGTCCACGGGGTGGTCTTAGGTCTCAAGACAACCGGTGGCTCCCTCCGCCACGACGTCGGTGGCGTTCTGGGCAATTCAGATTTCCCAGCACGTGCATATAGTGCCATTGAAACTCGGAGTCGGCCGGAGGCAAACCGCGGCCCCACCGGCTGGGTGTTCTTACGCGAGATCAATCCATGGGCTCGCGGCGTAACAACATAGAAATGATCAAGTGGGGCCAGAGGTGTGACGGGTTCTGTGCCAAGCACCCGTCGAATGCTCGAGATACGGGCCAAGCAACCGCGGCTGAAGCCTCTATGAACTCATCCAACTAGGCATTCTTCTTGTTCGTCAATCGCAACACCGTCGGTCGTCGTGACGCGGTCCTGATAGGCGCGAATGCGCGTCCCGCTGGGCGCCTCTTGCTCATGGTACCCATTCGCCGGCGTACCAGCGGCACTGTTCGTGTTGCGGTTGGTCGAGCTTTCGCTCAGCGCTAGGGACCGGCATAGTTTCAGCTGGGCCAATCGCCAATTCAGCAGCTCTTCCTCAATGACACGCCCTGCGTTAATTTCTACCATCTCTCGCAGCGACGCCAGGTGCTTCGGATTGCCCACCAGTGACTCGTCCGCTACTCGACCTGCGACTTTGCCGGCATACTCAAACAGCAAGCCCAGAGTGGAGCTCAGCGCGCCCGCCTTGCGCGAGAGCCGAGAAGCCGTCACCAAACGTGCATTTGTTACGCGCGCCCTGCTTCGAGTACGTCCAACACCAGCGGCCAGGATAAACAGGTGTCGCGCAACGTCCATGCCGCGCAGC
>CAZCNI010000128.1:5073-6303 GCA_964499765.1 uncultured Polyangiaceae bacterium | reverse complement strand
TATTCGTCCCCCAGAGTACTTCTCCCAAGTGTCGATTCGATGCGCCAACGTGGAGGCGCGCTGTTTTTCCGCGAGCTGCCCCCCAGCGAAGATCTGAATTTCGTCCACCGAGCCATCGCGATCAAAGGCGAACTCGCGCCGCGAAACGTTGCCGGCAGCGTCGTAGTACGTCCACACATCCACTCGGCCATCGAAGTCGAGGTCCGCAGCACGGCAGATGAGGTGCCCTGCCTCAGATACGATCGTGAGGTCGGCACGCCCGTCGTTGTTTGCATCGATTGCCTGTGCGCGACTGGAAGCAATGTCGCAAGGTTCATGGTGTATTTCTGTGTCACGACCATTGCCCACGGGGCCATTAGGGCCCCGCGCTCCGCCGGCACCGCACCCCAACGCCGTCAACGCTGCCAGCAGCAGCCCAGACCACGCCGCAATGCGGCAGGTTCGTTGATTACCGCCCAGCCGAACTGCGAGATTGGTCATAAACACTCTCTGATGCCTAAGTGCGATGTTTTTCAACGACTTTCCCCTTAGCACAGATAAAGAGCGGCAATTCTAGTGCTGAGCCAAGCCCTACGGGCAGCATTTTTTTCCCAAGCAAGGAATCGTTCGCTTCCAGATTCCCTGACTAGACTAAGGACATGCCTCGCGGCGTGCGGCACGGCATCAGAACGCATGGGGCCGTGTCCGTCACTCGCCAATGAACTGCTGCAACCAGAAGCCAACGACCTGCCAGCCAGGCGCTCTAATTCACCACGCTCCGGGATGATAACTGGGAGAATGTACGCGCAACCGACTGGGTCTTCTGGCCGTACCAGGGAATCATACTGTGTAACATATTGAATTTACTTTATATTCTTTAACTTTCGCCTGATGCGTGGCATTGACAACATATATAGTGGAATCTATGGTAACACCTGGCAATTAGCTTGGGAGCGCGGCCGATGTCCCGCAAAAAGATTTCGACGACAATATACATCACGCCGGAGCAGAACGACCGGCTGCATATGCTCCACTCGCGAACCAAAGTTCCGGTTGCGGTCTATATTCGTGAAGGCATCGATCTCGCCTTGAAGCATTATGAACACATGCTGCCGGGCCAAATGAGTCTCGTTGAAGTGGCGCCTAAACCTGCGTCTGTCGCGGGCAAGAAGTAACCAGACTTGCTGAGTGGTGGAACGTGCGAGGGCGCGCTACACCCGGCGACCATTCGGAGTCCCTGAGGACCTTCAG
>CAZCNI010000128.1:0-4973 GCA_964499765.1 uncultured Polyangiaceae bacterium | reverse complement strand
GATGACGGGGATGAGTACCAGCTTCAGCTCATCGACACACCGGGACACGTGGACTTCAATTACGAGGTACGCAGCAGCCTGCGAGCCTGTGAAGGAGCACTGCTGGTGGTGGATGCTTCGCAAGGCGTGCAGGCCCAAACGGTTGCCAACGTCTACCTGGCGCTGGACAATAGTCTAGAAATTATCCCGGTCCTCAACAAGGTCGACCTCCCCTCGTCAGATGTCGATCGCTCGGTGAAGCAAATCGAAGAGATCATTGGCCTCGACTGCAGTGGCGCACTGTTATGCAGCGCCAAGACAGGAACGGGGGTCAAAGAGATCCTCGAAGCAGTCGTGCAACGCATCCCGCCCCCCAAGGGCGATCCGGAAGCTCCCCTGCGAGCACTGCTCTACGATAGCTGGTACGACAGTTATCGCGGTGCGGTGATGAATGTGCGCGTCTTTGACGGGACGCTGCGCAAAGGGGATGCGATTATCCTCATGTCAACCGGTCACCGTTTCGAGGTCACCAGCATCGGTTGCTTCACGCCCCACCCGACCGAACTCGCGGAACTGGGGCCCGGCGAGGTCGGCTTCGTTGGCGCTGCCATCAAGAGCGTTGATGACACCCGCGTCGGTGACACGCTCACTCACGCTTCGCGACCTGCAACAGAGGCCCTGCCTGGTTTCAAGCGGGTCAAACCCATGGTCTATGCCGGGGTCTTTCCAACTGACGCCGCCGAGTACGAGAACTTGCGCGATGCCCTGAGCAAGTTGCACCTGAACGACGTATCGTTCGAGTATGAACCCGACACCTCCGACGCCCTGGGTTTTGGCTTCCGCTGCGGCTTCCTCGGCCTCCTGCACATGGAAATTATACAGGAGCGACTCGAACGCGAATATGATTTGGATCTGATCACCACCGCACCCAGCGTAGTCTACCGCGCCCATCGGAAGGGTGGCGAGTTGATCGTGGTGGACAATCCTTCGAAAATGCCAAGCGCTGGCGAGATCGACGCGATCGAAGAACCCATCATGAAGGTGACGATCCACGTACCCGCGGAACACGTGGGCCCAGTAGTGACCCTGTGCGAACAGCGCCGGGGTATTCAGCTGGGTATTCACTATGCAACGACCGACTACGTTGTGATCACGTACGAACTGCCGCTCGCTGAAGTCCTCCTGGATTTCCATGACCGACTCAAGAGCGTGTCCCGTGGCTTTGCTAGCATGGATTATGAGTTCTGCGGCTACCGCATGGAAGATTTAGTGAAGCTAGACATACTGGTTAACGGTGAACCGCTCGACGCCCTGAGCGTCATCGTCCACAAAACCAACTCGTACTATCGCGGTCGTGATCTGGCGAGCAAACTCAAAGAGCTCATTCCGCGCCAACAGTACGAGGTCGCCGTTCAGGCGGCGATTGGTACCAAAATCATCAGTCGAGTTACCATCAAAGCCATGCGCAAAGACGTGACAGCCAAGTGCTACGGGGGCGACATTAGCCGCAAACGCAAGCTACTCGAAAAGCAGCGTGAGGGTAAACGGCGCATGAAGTCCGTTGGGAACGTCGAGGTGCCGCAAGAGGCATTTTTGGCGATTCTCAAGCTCGACAATTGAATTCGGCCAGTCTCGATACGCCGATAAAAGCCCCTTCTGGGGCCCAAGGACAGCGCGTACGATGCACTGCGACTAATGCGCGTGCGAATGACGTATGTTAGACCCGCCATAAGCCTATATGTCAGCACGCGTTCGCTCCCCATCAATCGTACCCGCTTGCCCGGCTGAGCTTGGCGCGCTCAATGCACGCTTGCTCGGTACTACCGAGGTCACATGGCACTCGAGCATTGCGTTTGGCGACAGCCTGAGGCTCGATCGATTCGAACTTGCCAATGGACTCACGCTACTGACTTGCGAAGACCACAGCGCCCCGGTCATCTCGTACCACACTTGGTTGAGAGTGGGGTCGCGCCATGAGCAGGAACCCAAGACGGGCCTGGCCCATTTGCTCGAGCACTTGATGTTCAACGGAACCGAAAAACTGCCCCAAGGTGCGTACGACCAGATGCTGGAGGAAGCGGGTGCGGAGACCAATGCCTCAACTTGGCTGGATTTCACGCAGTACTCGGTGAACGCACCCAAGCAAGCACTGAAGTTGGTCGTGACGCTCGAGGCCGAACGGATGTTGAACCTCGTGCTCCTGGAGCCCCAAGTTGCGAGCGAGAAAGAAGTCGTAGCCAACGAGCGGCGCTATCGCGTCGAGGATGACGTGGAAGGTGCCATGAATGAGCTACTCTGGGCGACGGCTTTTACGCAACACCAGTATCGTTGTCCCACCATCGGCTGGATGTCGGATATCGAAGGCCTAACGCACCTCGACTGCGAGAAGTTCTACAGAACCTACTACGCGCCCAACAATGCAACGGTGGTGGTGGTGGGTGACTTCAAGACCACACAATTGCTCGAACTAATTGCGACCAGCTATGGGCCGTTAAAGCGCAGCCAGTTGCCGCTGGAAGACGTGCATCCTGAACCCCCCCAAGAGAGTGAACGCCGCAAGGAATTGAGCAAACCAACCCCGACCGAGAAGCTCTGTATCGCCTACCGAGCACCCGCGTTGGGTGACTGGGACTACCTGCCGCTGTCGGTTCTGGCAGAGGTGCTCAGCGGCGGGCGAGCATCACGGCTTGTCCACAAGCTCGTGCACGAGCTGGAAATTGCTAGCGATGTGCGGGCCAGTGTTGGCCCATTCTTCGACCCGGGTCTTATCGAAATTACCGCGTGTGCTCGCGACAACCAGACTTGCGAAACTCTGCTCGCTCAGATCGACGCTGAGTTGTTGCGCTTGCAGTCCGAACCAGTCACCGACGAAGAACTGGAGCGAGCCTTGGCGCGATCTGAACTGGGACTGGTCTCTGGGATGGACACTATGGAAGGCAAGGCTTCCACAATCGGATTCTACGAAACGATTTTGGGGGAACCCGCAGCTGCGTTCGCACGACTCAACGCCATGCGACACGTCAAGCAGTCAGATATCTTGCGCGTGGCCAGGCGCTACCTCCATGATCGTCACCGCACTTGTGTTTTTGTACGGCGTGAGTCATCGGCTGCGCCGGAGGCCCAGTCATGAGCCCCAATTTTCCAAAGCCGTTATCAGCCGACTCAATCCCCGTCTACGTGGAGACATCCAAGACGATTCCGCTGGTCCACGTCACCGTAGCACTCCGTCGTGGTGCCGCCTTTGACCCAGATGGGCTCGCCGGGCTCACACGACTCACCACACGTCTCATGCGACGCACGGCTGGCGGTGTCCCACTCACTGAGCTCGAGAAGCAACTCGACCGGATGGGTATTTCTCTCGGTGCAGACACGTCCTATTCAAATGTGTCACTGCAAGCGGCCACTTTGTCTCGCTCGATTGGCCCCTGTGTCAAGATCATGGCTGATGCCTTGCAGCATCCCGGTTTGGCCGCGGAAGAATTCTCCCGTCTTAAGCGCGAAACGCTCGCTGAACTCGGTGAAGGACAGGACAATGATCGAGGCCTGGCATCACGGGCAATGCGTCGGCTGCTGTTCGCAAACCATGCCTATGGTCGTAGCGTCGCGGGCACGACCGCAAGCGTCAAGAAACTGGAACACGACCACGCGCAAACTCTCTGCAAAAACTTGGTGCGCCGGGGTGAGCTTCTAATCGGTTTCTCCGGTGATATCGACGAGGGCTCGGCGCTAGCGTACGCACGACAACTGGCGGAAGCGATACCGGAGTCGGCATCGCTAACTGCAGACTTCTCAGAGCCCGCCGCCATCGAAGGCAAGCGGTTGGTCTTCGTGGACAAGCCTGAACGATCACAGACTCAAATCTTCATAGGCACCATGGGCTCTCATCCCAAGGATGAAGACCACCTGGATCTGCACGTTGCCAACACCGTGTTCGGAGGTATGTTCTCGTCGCGACTGATGCAACAGGTGCGAGTGCAACGCGGGTGGTCGTATGGCGCCTATTCGAGTTTACCACTCGACCGACACCGCCAAGCATTCTCAATGTGGACCTTTCCAAAATCAGAAGATGCGGCCGCCTGCGTCCAGCTGGAACTGCAGATGCTTGCCGAATGGGTCGCGAAGGGCATCACCGCTGCTGAGCTAAAGAGCGCAAAGAACATGCTCATTCGCTCTTATGCCTTCATGGTGGATACCGCCGCCAAGCGCCTCGGGCTGACGCTTGACGAGGTACTCTATGATTTGCCTAGCGGCTACTATGCCTCGTACCCGAAGCGGGTATCTCAGGTTCGCCTCGAAAGCGTCAACGCCGCTCTCAAGCGTCGGCTGAACCCGGAGAACTATGTTTTGTCCGTCGTTGGCACCAAAGATCGCGTACTAGCGGACCTAGAAAAAGTCTTGCCTGGCGTCGAGACCAGCATCATTGCCTTCGACTCGCCAGACCTTTAGGGATTCAATCCGATCGCGCTGATGAGGCTTCTCGCAAGCCCTTCGGCGCGTATACCTGCCGACTGCAGCGCCGTGAAGGGATTGGTTCCTGCTCTCACCGCAGCAGGCACGTCGACGTAGAGTTTGAGTTTAGGTTCAGTTCCACTTGGGCGCACTAGCAGTCGCGATTCATCGTCGAAGGTCAGCGCAAATAGTTCTGCTTGGCCTCGCCAGCAGGGTCGGTCTTCAGCACCCAGTTGATAGTTATCGAACCGACTCACTCGCACGCCATTGAGAGTGTGGGGCGGAGCGGAACTCAGCCGGGCAAGCGCCCCCTGCATGGCTGCGGCACCGCCTGCACCTGAGCAATAGAAGTTGTGCTGCCGGCTTGCCCATGCTCCGTGCTCGCGAAAGAGTTGGCCCAATCGCTCCCAGGGCAGCAAACCTGCCGCATGGCACTGAGCGACCCAGTCGGCGGCAATCAGGCCCGCAGCAATACCGTCCTTGTCACGCACCGATGTGTGCGTGGAGTAGCCAAGCGCCTCTTCCCAAGCGATAGCAAAGGTCCG
>CAZCNI010000127.1:0-6343 GCA_964499765.1 uncultured Polyangiaceae bacterium | reverse complement strand
GCCCCGGGTCTGGACTTTCACCTCCTGTCTGTTGGTCATGCCGTTCGCACCCACGCGGCGCCGTGCGCTCGCGTGGGAATTCTGTCGATTCAAGATTTATCGATCGACGCTTCTACGCGGGAACGAATTGTATTCAACAGTTCTTCCGCCCGATATAGGCCCAATTCGGCTACGATCTGGGTGAACTTCCGCTCGAGCTGAATGCGTGCTTCCCAGTCTACAGGTACGTTGAGCGTTTCAATCAAGGACCTTCGAGACAATGGTGGCGTGCTGGCTGCGTTTAGTTGGGCTCGGCGACTGCCTGCGCCTGTGCTGGGTTGATTCTTGACTAGTAGATCTGGCTCGCGGATGCTGCTGCGCTGGGTCGAAACGGGTTCGTCATCATCTCCATCAACGTCAATTTCCGCACTCTCGTCTAGCTGCAACAAATAGAATACGTACCCGAATTCGTCGGCATAGCGCTCGACGATATCCATCTCTCGTTCTGTTTCGGCGAGGATTGCTTCGATTGTTCGGGGCACCGTGTGATTGGCACGAAATGCAGCGATGCGTCGACGCAACGGTCGATAGTATTCATTCCACCAGTCGTCAGTAGGGAGCGTGAAAGTATCAAGGACGGTGTATCCAACACGTTCCGCTGAACGGCAATTCCCGTCACGGTTGGTCATACCCGGGTAGGCTTTCTTCCAAAACGCCCGGGGCTCGTCAGAAGGCGCGTCCGCCAACCATGTGAGTTCGGTCAGCGCTACCTTGCCGCCAGACGCTAGAAGCGGACGCCAAAGTGTCAGGGCACGTTCAAAACCAACCAGGTAGGCGGCTCCTTCACACCAGATGAGATCGTAGCTGCAAGCTGGCTCTTCTAGCTGAGTGAAGTCGCCCTGCCGAACCTGTATGAGGGACTTGAGCCCCTCCTGCTCAGCGTTCGCGGCTAGCGCCTCCAGAAAGGGGCCGTGCTGATCGTAAGCAACGATCGGAGACTGCAGTTCCCGGGCCAGCAGCAATGTGGAAGCCCCACTGCCGCTGCCAAGGTCAATGACTCTCAGCGGCTTCTTTAGCGATCCAAGGCGCTGGAGCGCTTCGTGCGTGCTGCTTTCGGAACCAGGACCTTGGCGTGGGAGTCCTTCATACAGGGAAAAAAATGCTTCCTCTGGAGTCATTGGGGCAGCAAGCGCTTAGCACATTCTTGGGCACGCAACTGCCGGGCACTACGTGTCTACAACTATTCGTCCCACAGAAGTCCTCGGCTCAGGGCGGAAGTTCCTGGGCCTGATACGGCTGTTCGTCCTGCGCCGCGAATTCCACCAATCGCTTTCTGGGGAAAACCCCCTGGGTGCGGACATAAAACCACCGTTACCAAGACCATAGGTATCAAACCCAGGGGACAGGTTGTGCTGCGTCCACCGTCTCGACGTTGCAGCGTTAACGACTTTCTATCGCGTAAAGATAGCGGCTGATGTCAGCCACTTCCTCATCGCTGAGCTCCGCGCCATTTTTGGCTCGCATGCGGTTTACAGTGGATTCCCACGCTTCGCGTGGCACCGCCGTCTCCGATTTGAGTGAATGACAGGTGCCACATTTCTTTAAGTAGGCGCGACGCCCTGATGACAATTGCTCAAACGTCGTGCCAGGCCAGCGTGTACTGGTCGCTTTGACATCGGTCATGTTGGGGGGTGGGAGCGTGCCACCGCACGCCGAAACCAGAATGCCTGACAGCGCCAGCAATACGATTTCACGACGACCAGGCAAGAGAGGGAAGCGTCCTTTGGTCATGTTTTATTTTGATACCAGAGGTTCATACCGGCTTGCACGCGCAAAATGACGGTGCCGCAACTTCCTTCGCGATGTGGTCACGAAGTCCCGTCGCTATTTTGTCATCGATCCCTGCAATCTTGCCGGGGAACTGCGTTCGCAGCGCTTGCGGGCGGGCGCTGTCTTGTTGTTGTCGCCGGAGTCATCTTTAGCGCAACGCGCGCCTGCCATGAGCAATCTCCAGTCGCCTGGGTGGTGGACGCGATTAGTTGCCCGCAGGCCGTTGGCTGGATAATTGAAGGCCCCACCTCGCAATACCCGTTCGCATGAAGTAGGGATTGGGTTGGTTCCAGTAAAACCCTGACGATTGTTGGCACGGAGCCAATTCTGAGTTTCCTTGATTTCTTGGCACGTTCCCGGTTCACCGTGAGTTGCACCGGTACGTCGATAGGCAAAAGGATCGTAGAAATCAGCCATCCACTCCCATACGTTTCCGGCGAGGTCCTGGTGCCCATAGGGACCTGCACCCCGTGGGTATGAACCCACGTCGCAAGTTGTGCCGTTCGCGGTCCCAAGCGCACGTGCAAAGCAGCCGTGAACCACTGGATTCGGCGCTGTGCCGCCCCAGGGGTAGACTCGTCCGTCGTCGCCTCGAGCGGCGCGTTCCCACTCGGCCTCACGGGGAAGTCGTTTGCCACGAAATGCGCAGTAGGTGTGAGCGTCATCCCACGAAATTCCTGATACCGGCTGATTCGGTTGACGAAACCGCGCCTGGTCCAATCGGGAACCGGGCAGTCCAAACTGGTCGCGATATGTACGGCACGTCCCAGCAGCAATGCATTGCTGGTAGTCGTGAACGGTCACTTCGTTGATATCTAGCCAGAACCTGTCGACGGTTACCGAATGTGCTGGGTGCTCATCTTCTTCACCACCAACATCTGAACCCATTTTGAACGTGCCACCAGGTACGAGCAACATACCTGGCTCGTCCTCGATTGACTCGCAGCCGGGCGCAGTCTTATCTGCAGGCTCCATGTTGATAACGGGTACCTGCGAACGGTCTTCAATTGTTTCGGAGGGCGCCACAAAAGGAACAGCCGGCAAGCGCTGCAATTGATGCTGTTTAGCGTTAGTCTCGACTGCGGATGTGGCCGTTTTGGTGCAACCTTGTGTTGCGATTGACTCGAATAAGCATGCGAATGCCATGCCGCGCCAAGAGGCGGACGCGTTCCGCAGCGCTCGAGACTGAGCACGACTGAGTCTCGATTTCGCGGCGGTGCCTCCAGGAATTCGCGGGACCACGGGTCGAACCCTGCTTCAAATGTCGAGGTTTCGCACGTTGAGCGCGTTATCTTCGATGAACTTGCGTCTCGGCTCGACCTGGTCACCCATGAGCACACTGAAAAGCTCGTCGGCCGCTACGGGGTCGTGAATTTTAACTTGCAGCAGACTTCGTGCATTCGGATCCATCGTGGTCTCCCACAGTTGATCCGCATTCATTTCGCCGAGGCCTTTGTAGCGCGTTATCTGCATGCCTTTGCGGGCGCGCTCGCTGATAAACGTCTCGAGTGCTTCTGGGTCACGCAATACGATTGGTTCATGGCCTGGAGTAGTGACAGTGTACGGCGCATCGCCGATTGAGCGGATATCCTTCTCCAGCTCGAGCAGCTCGTGATATTCGCCTGATTCGGCCAGCTTCCAGTCGAGCACTGCGATTTGGGTTGCAGCCCCGGGACGGAACTTGACGTTAATGCACCCCGCTCCATGACGTTTGTCCCAGTCGACCTCAACGCTCAGTGGCAACAGGTCTGGGCTCGTTTCAGTCAGGAAGGCCTCGATGCTCTTTGCTGCAGCTTCGACTTTGCCGCGGTCGCGATAGTCGCTCAGCGACAGGGGGGCTGAGCGCATGAGCGCAGCTACAGCGCGACAATCGGCGCGGCGATCGATCTTCTTCAACACCTGACGTTGAGCTTTTAGACGCTTCGCTAATTGATAGAGCGGACTTCCGGTCAGTTCTGGACCGTGTTCAGCCTGGATAGCAAGGCCCTCGGTTCCATTGTCCAGCAGAAACGTCTCGAGAGTTCCGGCGTCTTTCATGTACAACATCTTCTTGCCCTTGCGCAGCCCGAACAGAGGCGGTTGAGCAATGTACAGGTAGCCTTTCTCGATGAGCTCCGGCATCTGCCGATAGAAGAATGTCAGCAGAAGGGTTCGGATGTGACTGCCGTCGACGTCGGCATCGGTCATCAACACTATCTTGTGGTATCTTACTTTGGAAACGTCGAAGCTTCCATTGTCGCCAATACCACAGCCAAGCGCAGAAATGAGTGTGGCGACTTCTTGCGAAGCAAGCATCTTGTCCAAACGGGCACGCTCAACGTTGAGGATCTTACCCTTGAGCGGCAGAATCGCTTGGAAGTGCCGGTCGCGTCCTTGTTTGGCGCTGCCACCTGCGCTGTCACCTTCCACGAGGAACAGCTCACTGTTCGATGGGTCTTTGCTCTGACAGTCCGCCAGCTTTCCTGAAAGCGCAGTGCTGTCGAGAACGCCCTTGCGGACGACTTCGCGAGCTTTGCGTGCAGCGTCACGAGCCTTGGCGGCCAGAACGGCCTTTTCGACTACCTTGCGTGCCGTTTGCGGGTGTTCTTCGAGATAGCGGGAAAGCTCCTCCGTGATGGCATTCTCGACGATTCCTTTGACGTCGCTCGACACGAGCTTTGACTTCGTCTGCGAATCAAAAGACGCGTCAGGATGTTTGACATGGATGACGCCAATCACTCCTTCACGCGAATCTTCACCGGTAAGTCCGCTCTTGGACTCCTTGAGAAGATTCTGCTGTTGAGCGTAGGTGTTGAGCGTCTTGGTTAGTCCGCTGCGAAGACCGGTAAGGTGGGTACCACCATCTTTATTGAAGACATTGTTGGTGTAGCAGTAGATTTGCTCTGCGTAGGCACCCGTCCACTGCAGAGCAACGTCCACGGTGATGGTCGTTGATTCGTCAGAGGGGTTTGGCACTTCGTGGGTGAACGAAATGACGTCTTCGTGAATTGGCTCTTTGCTCTGGCTGAGCAAGGCAACGAATTCACGGATGCCACCTTGATACTCGAAACGTTCGCTGCGACCTTCTCCACGTTCATCGGTAAAATTGAAGATGAGCCCGCTGTTGAGACAGGCGAGCTCACGTAGACGCGTGGCGAGAATGTCGTGATCGTACTCGAGGCTCGTGAAGATCTCTGGGTCCGGTTTGAATGTAACCTTCGTGCCCGTTTGATCGGTTTCACCGATCTCTGCCAGGGGTGCGACAGGAAACCCTCGAGCATATTCCTGAAACCAGACTCTGCCTTCTCGTTGTATCTCGAGCCGCAGGGTTTCACTTACGGCATTCACTGCACTGACACCAACACCGTGTAGACCGGCGCTGACCTTGTAGCTTGCATGGTCAAACTTACCGCCCGCGTGCAAGACAGTCATCACGACTTCTGCAGCACTAACACCGCGATCGGGCATGACGCCTACGGGTATTCCGCGTCCGTCGTCCTCAACTGTAACGGAACCGTCGTAGTGGACGGTGATATTGACGACCTTGCAGTGACCAGCAAGGTGCTCGTCCACCGCGTTGTCTACGCACTCCCATACCAGGTGGTGCAGCGCAGAGCCGTCATGAACATCTCCGATGTACATGCCGGGCCGCTTTCGGACTGCTTCCAAACCCTCTAAAACCGTGATGTTCTGCGCGCCGTATTCTTCCGGCGGGGGAGAAGACAAAGATTCTACAACTTCGGACATCGCGTTTCCGTTCATGATGTCAGCCGATCGCGTTGCGACTCATTTGTTGCACTGCGCATCGCTAACCATTGCCCCACATCGGGGACTTTTCGGCCGCCGTAGCTTAACCGCAACGACGTGATCCACTGTTGCTTCGTATAGTCCCCGTGGACCCCTCCGGCAAGCTGAATTCCGCATAAAATTAGGGCAAAATCGTTCATTTTAGCTTGCCAGATCGGTGGACCCGAACGGGCCGAGGTCAATAGAGCGGCCTTAGGGCCCGCTCGCTTCCGGATGCAGTTGTTGGACACGCAAATCACCCTGCATCACGAAGAAAATCCGCTGGTCTCGATCGGGGAAGTCGGCTGCTCTCAACACATCATCGCGAGGTGCTGTGATGAATATTTGGCTGTCCGTACCCTTTATCCAGTCAAAGACATTTATCGTTCGATTGCGATCGAGCTCACTGACAACGTCATCCAACAGCAGCACGGGATGTACTTGCCGGATCTCTTGGATGCAGCGTAGTTCAGCAAGCTTTAGCGCTAATGCAAGCAGCCGTTGCTGACCCTGCGACGCGTGACGTCGGGCACTCAGTCCGGCCAGAAGCAGTTGTAGATCATCACGGTGTGGACCGAAGGTGGCTCGACCGCGTTGCCGGTCGGCGCTACGCGACTCATATAATCGGCGACGGTACGCCTCCACGTCCGGGACGTCGGTGGCATCGAAGTGTACACTAAGTGATAGGTCACTTGCGGATAGTTCCAAGAACACGTCGGACAGCGACTTGCAGAGGTGAGCGGCTACGCGAACATTGATCTGTGCAAGC
>CAZCNI010000126.1:0-6391 GCA_964499765.1 uncultured Polyangiaceae bacterium | reverse complement strand
GGGTAGTGTCCCGTTTGGCGAAGCAGTTCAATACGAGCAGCAATCTCAATGATTGAGCTCATGTTGCGTCCGGGGCGAACGGGTAAACGCACTTCGCGCACCGGCACGCCGAGTATGTCGGTGAACCGGTCGTCCAATCCTATACGATCGTACGTTGCATCCTGTTGCCATAATTCGAGCTGAACCACGAGATCAATGCGCTTGCGTTCCCGAATGGCGGTAACGCCAAAGAGATCCTTGACGTTAAGAATACCAAGCCCCCTGACCTCAATGTGATATCGGAGCAATTCCGCGGGCTGGCCATAGATGAACGATGGCGGCTTGTAGTCACACTCAATAACATCATCGGCAACCAGCCGATGGACACGCATTACCAAATCCATGGCGCACTCGCTCTTACCGATGCCGCTCTTGCCGACCATCAGTACTCCAACCTCGAAGACATCGACGAGCACACCGTGCACCCTCGTTCGCGGAGCAAGTCTCTCATCCAACAAGGTGTGCAGACTGGTAATCGCTGCCGAGGAGCGCTCTTCGCACACTACCAAAGGAGTGCTGGATCTTTCAGCCTCGTCAATAAACGGACGAGGCGGCAAGACGCCTCGACTGACAATGACGCACGCTAGCGACATGCTGAATAACTGGCGTGCGGCGTGCAACTGTTTCTGTACCGGCAGAGCCTCGGCATAGCTGAGCTCGGTTTCGCCCAATATCTGTACGCGCGTGGGTACGATCCCGTGTAGGTGACCCACCATCGCTAGCCCGGATTTCTGGATTCTCGGGTGCGTAATCGATCGGTCGAGACCGGCTGAACCGGCGATTAGACGGCACCTGAGTTGCAAACCTTGATCGGCCAGCAACTCTCGCGTCGTGAGAGTTCGGGATACCTCAGGGGAGTCGAATAGTGCCATGCCGGGGCTCACAGATTCGTGTCTTGTTGAGAGACGATCGAAAGCGCAACTTCCGCTGTCGAAGCTTCAATGAGTCGCGTACGCGTCGCGGCATCGCGCAACAAGCGCGAGATTCTCGCCAATGTTCTTAAATGTTCACCCGTTGCTCGTCGCGGCCCGACCACACCAAAAACTATTTTGGCAGGAAAGCCATCAATTGACTCAAATGGAACTCCATGCGGACACAAGAGCAGCGCCCCTGCCTGCGCAGAGGCGGTCTCGGCCGAAGCGTGGGGTATGGCTACCCCATCGCCTATCCCTGTGCTCTGAAGCTTCTCTCTGGCCGCAAGCAGTCGAAGCACTGTATCCGCGTCATTTTTTAGGGCAGGTGCGATGAGCGATGCCAGCAACTTGAGCGCTGAATCCTTATCAGACACAATCGAACCGTCCGTGTCGACTATCACTCGCTGCAACGATAGGATTTCGGTCAGGTGCATGGATTACCCTTAGCCAAAGACGCCAATATCCTGCGTCACTCGCCCGCGTTTTTGCGAGATACGCTCTTCTTGTCTGCGGACTCTCCCACCGAATCGTTCAGGGTTCCAGCGGATGGAGTTTCACCAATTCGGATGCTCGCCGACGGCCTGCGATTACGGGCGATTTTCTCGCCCTTGATCCCGTGTATCTGCCGTTCGAGCTTGTCAATCACCTGATCAATTGAGGCGTACAGTTCCTCACAGGACTCTTTTGCCTCAACGTGCTCAGAACCGCTATCGAGTTGCACTTCAGCAACGTGTTGCTGTTTCTCAATCGCCAGCGTGACCCGGGCGGACATCGGATGCAACAGGAGCTTCTGCAACTTGAGCAATTTTCCCTCGGCGTAGCTCTTGATTGCGTCGCTGGGCACCATGTGACGAAAAGTGAAACTAATTGTCATGCGTCCTCCTGACATGTTTGCCGTGATTCAACTCTATGAGTGCACTATTGCACCCCAACGGAACCGATTTACGGAACCCATCTTCCTTCAGTCGAGCTTCACCCTGAGCGGTTGAAAGTATACCGTAACCTAGAAGCAACCGAATAGTATTGCTCACCGTCAGAACAGCCTCTTTCTCTTGGAAGAGGCCAGAATTCCGAGTATTTCGCGATATTTTGCCACTGTGCGCCGCGCAATCTTGATCCCCGCCGTTTTGTCCAGCCGCTCGACGATGGTCTGATCGCTGAGCGGATCAGATTTGTCTTCCTCATCAATCAACTGCTTGATGGCTTGCTTCACGCTTTCGCTGGCAATGGCATCCTCTGCATAGATGTCCGCGGCGTTGACACGACGAATGCTGGAATTGAAAAAGTACTTCAGCTCGAACAGGCCTTGTGGGCTATGTAGGTACTTATTGGTCGTGACACGCGAAATCGTGGACTCATGCATTTCCAGCTTCTCGGCCACGTCCCGGAGAATCATTGGGCGCAGAAATGCCACACCCTTCTCGAAGAAGTCCTTTTGCATCTCCACGATGCACTCGCCCACGCGAATGATCGTCTTGCGTCGCTGCTCGATGGCGCGGATTAGCCATTGCGCGTTTCGCAGTTTCTCACCAACGAAGTTCTTCGCCGTCGGATCCTGCAACAACTTGCGCGTCAATGTCTCGTTGATGAAAAGACGCTGAATTCCTTTGTCATTGTCAACGACCACCCACCGGTCACCATCACGAATCACGTAAACGTCCGGTGTGATCCCAATAGAACGGTCGTCCTGATCCGTATAGTCACGAGCGGGACGGCTCTCGAGCTTCTGTATTTCCTTGGCCGCGTCGTACACGTCCTCGACCGGAATCCGCATGTCCCGAGCAATTGCCTGGTAATTGTGTTTCTCGAGGTTGTGCAAGTGCCGGTCAATGATCTCGATTTCGACCTCGTCGAATCCGCAGGCCTTTGCTTGAATCAGCAGACACTCTCGAAGATCGCGAGCCGCAATGCCCATTGGATCAAAGTTCTGCAGCAGCTCCAACACGAGGGGGGCGTCATCCAAATGCAGGCCCGCTTCCCGTGCCAAATCCTCGATACTCAGGTCAGGAGTGCGTGAGCCATCTGGCCGCTCCGCTCCTGCGAGATCCAAATAGCCTCGCTCGTCAAGATTGCCTATAACCAGTTCTGCAAATCGCCGCTCAACTTCGGTGAAGTCGCTCATCTGCAGCTGCCAGAGCAGGTGCTCCTGCAGGCTTCGAGGCCTGGTTAGGTTTTGGTCGATCGGCGGAAGTTCCTCGAAACCGCCACGGCTCGCCGTTGGCACTTGCTGCAAGCTTCGATTCTCGAGGAACTTCTCCCAGTCAACTTCGCGAGCGGCCCGCTCGGCGTCGCGGTCCGTGGGCGTACGATTTCGATCAAAATCCCGATCTTCGCTCTCAGGAGTGCGAACTGACGCTTCTTGCCTCGCACGACCGGCGGCTTCCGGATCATCTTCCGAAAGTACCGGATTATTGTCCAGTTCTTTGCGGACTTCGTCGATGAGCTCAAGCCTTGAGAGCTGCAGAAGCTTGATGGCTTGCTGGAGCTGAGGCGTCATGACGAGTCTTTGCTCGAGTCTCAACGCAACGTGCTGCTTCAGTTCCATCGTGGTTCAGGGTCCGGGGGCAGTTGGAATCACCCAGAGTGTAACACCCAAACCTTGCGGGAGGGCCAGAGAATCACCATGTGGTCGCTGCACTAGGTCGAACCAATGACAAGGGATTGAGTTTAGGCCAAAAATCGTGGTACAGGTTACCCTTTGGCGACTCCTTGGAGCCGCTGGGTTTGCTTTGCTCGCTATCATTGGCCGATTGTCACCTCCAATAGTTAGTGGCACGCGGTGCCAAGCGTAACCACGCTATGGCGCTGTAAGCAAGAAGACGTGGCCGCGCACGGCCGACGCCGACACGCACAAAATTCTCTTTCCCGGGCAGCACAACTTCACTAGCATTGCCCCAATTGGAGGAGGGTAATATTGGGCCCCCTCGGTTGAAACAACTGCCAAAGCATTCTGGCTGCAACATCCTCGAGCGCAACGTGCAAACAAGCGTCCAAAAGGGCACCACCAACACCTTTCGCATCAAGGCCTTGTTGCTACATATTGATCAGCGATTTGGCCGGGCCCAAGGTGACGCATTTCTTCTGTCGATGAAGCTCGATCGCGAGTACCTCAAAGACGAAATGCGACCACTGTCCGTTCACGTATGGCACCACGCCTTGCAGAAGTTCGCTTCGCGTTGGGGCCGCGGTGAGATAGCCAAGGTAGTTTCATCCCTGGTTCACCCCGAGAATCTGGGGGCATGGGCCCGTCTGTTACGCGGGGCGGACAATCCCCTGATGGCCTACCGCAGGCTGGAAACCCACGCGGTAGAAGACTTCGTGACGGAGCGCTGGTCGACACTCGCGCAAGGCAAGCACAGTTGGACAGGTCAGGTCCTCGTTTCGACTGCAATTGCGGAGGAACGTGATGGCTTGTGTGCACTCGCGCGAGCCGCAGAACTTGCGTCTATTCCTCTGTTATTTGGCCTCAAGAAAGCGCAAGTGCGCTTCACCATTCAACAGGGTCAACGGGGCAATTCACTTGAGCAGCACTTTCGTGTGCGTTGGCGACAAGCGTCTTGGTCGTCATATGCAGTCGCAACGGTAGGTCTCGCCATTGCCGTAGGCGTGTTTGCAATGCTGCGTTCTCAATCGACCTCGGGGCAGGATGGTTTGCTCTTTTCGATTGCGGGAGCGATCGTAGGTGTCATGGCCAGTACTGGCTGGATTGCAGCTAGTACGTACAAAGCCCGTTCCACGGCACAACTCGTGAGGTTGCGGGCGTTGGAGCGGTCCGTTTCGTTGCGAGAAGCACGAGAACGTCACGATTCGGGATTTCATGAGGGCGTCGTGATAGCGGGCCAATACCAGCTCACCGAGAAGTTAGGAGTCGGCGCAAGCGGAACCATTTGGGAAGCCAACCGATTGGCCGATGGCTTTCCGGTGGCGATCAAGTTGCTTCGAGCGGCAATTGCGCACGACACGGTGGCAGCCGATCGTTTGCGGAGAGAGGCGGCTGCTCTAGGTCTAGCCTGGCATCCCAATGTGGTTGAAGTCTACGACGACGGACACTTGAGTGATGGAACCAGCTTTCTCGTGATGGAAAGACTTTACGGAGAATCGCTGGCCATGCGTTTGAAGCGCGTGGGCATCATCAACCCGACCAAACTACTTCCGATCGCGATGCAAGTGTGCGATGCGCTAGAGGCTGTGCATGCCGCAGGCATCGTTCACCGTGATCTGAAGCCGAGCAATATCTATCTCGCGATCCTTCGGGATCCCAACGACGTGACCGGTGAGATACTACCCAACAGTATGGAAGTTCGCGACGAGCGCGTAAAACTGCTAGATTTTGGGATTGCCCGGGTTGAGTGGGCTGAGACGCGATTGACGAATGCGGGCGCCCCCCTTGGAACGCCCGGGTACATGTCGCCTGAACAAGAGCAGGGACTCGAGATTGATGCTCGCAGCGACCTGTTTGCTTTGGGGAGCATCTTGTTCGAATGCCTTGCGGGGCGGCCTCCGCCCATGACAAGTGCTGAGTTTCGTAGCGAACCATTGGGCCTGGCCGCGGACAGCGCCGTTCAAGTGGCATTCAGGACGATTCCAGAAAACTGGCGACGAGTAATTGAAACCGCGACCGATCCGTTACCTCGCAATCGCTATCCCGACGCGCGTGCGCTTCGAGACGCGCTCAGTCGTATGGCCAATGGCACGGACAACGGTGTGCACAGAGTATCGTGAGAGCGAGTACCACGGCGCGCTCGACGAAAAGCCAAATTGCCCACTCATTTACACCTTACGATAACGTAGAACTGTTGGGTGTAGCGCAAAGGAACACGGCCGCGGACCGCGCAGTCGCGCCAGTAATCAAGCTCCGAGGTTCTATTTTCGACCCCCCGAGCGAACCGCGTTTGCCACCACATCTGTGCAAGCGTTTCTCCGGGCGCGGTCAGAAGAACTAACGCATCGGGTTGCTGGAAATCAAACCAGCTGTTGGGGATCCTCTTGGTCGTGTGCCCACCTGGAAGCGAGGCCATTCGAGGGTCCGTTATTCCTGCCAGGTCCATGATGTCACTCGCTGTAGCCACGCCAAGCCACCCGACGTCTAAGCCAGCTACCAGGTGTGCGCCCTTCAATAGCGGAGAGGCATCTCTGACCAGTGCGCGACGAGCTCGCGCCACATGACGGGCGGGCACTCCGACCTTCCAGCCTATTAGGACCACGAACGACATTGCAACCAAGCCCCCTGCCCGCCTCCAGGCGATACCGCGAACGGCGTGCAGACTGTTAGCAACCCAAAACATCGCTGGCATCGCAGGCAGTGCCAGGCGCCAGTGTGGCATCCAATCGCCTCCGATAACCACCAAAGTGACGAAATGGGCGACTACCGCTGAGGCGAGCCACTTCGCTTTCCCCTCAACCTTTTTCCACCCCGGACCTTACCACATCCAAGTGGG
>CAZCNI010000125.1:0-6422 GCA_964499765.1 uncultured Polyangiaceae bacterium | reverse complement strand
GCCGCCAATGTCATCTGGTTTGACGGGGGTGACCAAGATCTATTGGTGCCGCTCATGCTCGATAGCAAATTGCACGACACGCCGGTTCAAGCAGCGATCAAAGCGCGACTAGCAGCCAACAACATGATCATCGCGGGCTATAGCGCAGGCGCCGCCATCATGAGTGATCCGATGATTGGCAATGGCACCTCTTGGGCTGCTCTGACCCAGCCCCTCGACACCACGCTGAATTGCGAGCGTGTTGACCAACTCTGCGTCACCAAAGGACTTGGATACATTCCAGCGGAGTACAACGTACTCGTGGATCAGCACTTTACCGAGCGCGGACGCTTCCCACGTTTGGTGCGCGCGCTGGCCGCAGCCGACAAGCCAACTGGCTGGGGCGTGAGTGAATACACGGCGTTCTACGTGGATCTCCAGGCCAAGACAGCGGAAGTCGTGGGTCTGCCCGAGCGAGGCAATGTCACGATCATTGGCCGCAACGGAGCCAAGAAAAACCACGAGCAAATCGGGCCGCCTTTCTTGGGTGATAGCTATACAGTGAGTTTGCTCGCCGTGGGTGATACTTACACACTACCCGACGCAGCTCATCCGCAGGGCGTTGGTGCAGATCCAAGCGCGAGTGACTACTACGCGCCCTTCTCCGCGTACTATTCGAACATGCCGCTCTTTACCGATGCGCTCGGCGACCAGGTTTTGGTTGACAACATTGCAACCTATTTTGCCGACGGCACAGCTCAAGCCTCAGGCGCTCGTGTTGACGCGATTGCGTTCGTCGCCAATGAATCGGGTCAAGCCTCGGGTTTCCTCTTTAGGTTCACCGCCGACAAACAATCGCAAGTGGCTTGGAACTTCGACGCCGGCTATTCGATGTTCAATGCCAGGCTCAAGATCTCTACCATTACCGCCCAATTCACGGGCATTGGGCCATGAGCTAATCGGCGTCTCGAGCGTGCAGCGCGCTTTCTTCTCAAATGAGGCGCACTGCACCTTTGGGGGGCAGGTCGGGGGCAGGGGGCGCGTTCGAGCAGCAAGTGTTACAGGCAGCCCAGCCCTTCGCGCGTTGCGTAGTAGTCGCTTTGCACTGAGCCGCTCGTCTGTGCGCTTGACTGTGCCTGGTCAATGATCGTCAAAAAGTTGCCCAGTGGTTGGCTGCCAACGAGCGATAGGCCATTGACGAAAAAGGTTGGGGTGCCGTCTACGCGTGCGCTATCCGCGGCTTGCAGATCGGCATCAATCAGATTCACCGGCCCATCCGTAGTGAGACAGGCTTGCCATTGGGGCACGTCGAGCCCGATCTGTGCCGCATAATTCGCTAGATCGGTATCGCTTTGGGCATCTTGGTTCGAGTAGAGCAGATCGTGCATCTGCCAGAAATACCCCTGCGCGTCAGCGCACATGGCTGCAATTGCCGTTGGCAGCGCGCGGTCATGAAAGCTCAGTGGCATGTTCTTCCAAACCCAACGCAGTCCCGGTCGCGCTGCGTCAACTTGGTGAATAGTGGGCTCCACTGCTCCACAGTAAGGGCATTGAAAATCACCAAACTCCACGATAGTGATCCACGCATCAGTTGGACCCCGGGTGGGCGAAGCACCCAGTGGAACCACACAAGGGGGGAGTTGTTCAGAAGACGTGCTCGACGAACAAGCCAAGCACAGGCTGCCAACCGCAGCCAAAGTTACTGCGGTAGTGCTCATTAGATGTTCAAATTTTGGCAACACGTGTTCTGATTAGCAGCGCCACGCCGGTTTCGCTAGCATCGGCGGGCATCGCTCCAAAACGCGCTAAGGCTTATGCTGCGCACTACTTGCCGTCGTCGACGATGAACTCAACTCGGCGGTTCTTGCTCCTGGCTTCTTCCGTAGTTCCCTTGACCAGGGGCTTGTCGGGGCCGTAGCCAACGGCGCGCACGCGCTGGGGTGCCACGCCTTTATGCACCAGGTAATGGCGCACGGACTCGGCGCGTTCTTGCGAGAGTCGCATGTTGAGGTCATGGGGACCGGTGTCATCGGTATGGCCCTCGACGCGAATCTTGACGTCGGGGTTGGCCTTGATCATCTGCGCTACCTGATCGAGTAGCCCGTGTGAGTCGGTCTTGATATCAGCGCGGCCAGTCTCGAAGTGAATACTATCGAGCACCGTGAACTTGCCGTCGTCGTAGATCACTCGCGGATCACCGGAGTCTGGGCAACCATCGTCATCGGCAATGCCGTTGATCGTCTCTTTGGCGTTCGGGCAAAGATCTTGCGAGTCGGGCACGCCATCGTGATCCGAATCCAGATCCTCTTCAGGACACCCATCGGCGTCCCGATCTGCGTCGCGGTCTTCTGGGATATCGGGGCATGCGTCTTGATCATCGGAGATCCCGTCGTGGTCCCGGTCGTGCGCGGTCGGCGCAAAGCGCACCCCAGCAAAGAACCGAATCACGGGAATTCCGTAGCCGGGCGCAAGCCCCACACTGGGGCCGCCGAAGAGCTCCCAGTCGTAGGAGAGGGCCTGCTTCACGTAGGCGAAAAGCTCCAGTGGGATCTGTTCGCGCCGAGCGCGCACCAGGCCAACGCCACCGAGCAGATCGAGTCCAATCTCCGTTTTGCCGTCATTGCCGCCGAATCGGTAGCCAACGGCCGCACCGTAGGCGAACTCGCTTCCCGTATTGACGTTGAGGTAGTTCTCACTTTCACGGAGGGCAACGCCCACGTTGACGCCCACGCGAATGCCACTGCGATACCGGTGGTCGAGCGCGATCTTTGGAATGAACTCGAAACCAGGGTTCGCCGAATAGTCGCCCGTGTGCGTGGGCAAGCGCAGTTCACCAAGTATTGCCAGGCCAATGCCGTTGCGATCATTGAGCAGCCGCACCTTAGGTACTACGCGCAAGTTGCCGATGCCCGCGCTGGACGGATCATAGGCGCCGGTTTGCGCCAAGAAGAACGGAAGGTCAAGGCCAACCGCAAACGGTTCGAAGAGCGTCACGGATGCCTGCAAGTCCATTCCGAGGCGACCCCCCACGACGCTGCGCACATAGCCATTGGCGTCTGCGATAACGAGCGGGCGATAGCCATAGTTGGCAATAAGACCAAACTCGAAGGGATCCGCCGTGGGTCGCACATCGGTTCCTTCGGAAGTCACAAAACCGTCGCGCGTGACTGCGGGTTTGAACCGTTCCGCGTCGAGTTCTGCTTGGGCCTGCGCGGCACTGGAAATAAAGAGACTCGCGTTCAATACGGCGGTTGCCGTCGCTGCCGCCCGAAAAACCCCAACCGAACTCATCGTTCATCCTTTCGCATGAGTTTGCGAGTCAGCAGCACGCAGAGACCTAGGCCCAAAAGGCCAGCCAAACCGAGCCACCCACCGCCGCGCGAGCCGAGAGCGCTGCATGCGCAAGCGCCACCCTGCAGGCGCTCTCCCGGTAGCAAAGACAGTCCCGCATCGCTGGCTGCGGATGTAGACGTAGACGTCCCATTGGGTGCTGTTATGCAACTGCCATCAGGACCGCATGCCATGCCCGTTCCGCATTGGTTGCTGTTCGTACAAGCCACGCACTGGCCTTGATCGCAAATTAGACCGTTGCAGTCGTTGACGCCGTTACAGACATCGCCACCCCGATACACGCAGCGGCCGTCCAGACACGTCTGAGCATTGGTACAGTCCGCATCAAGGATACAGGCGGGGGTCAAGCGACACCGGCCATTGACGCAGATTCCATCGTTGGGACACTGATCGCTGTTGGTGCAGTTATTCGGCGCCTTTACGATAATGTCCGGGTTGCCGCCGGTGAAGGTAGGGGTGCAGTCCATCTTGCTTCCCACGACCAGATCGCCCACCCCAAGACCCTGTGTCTGGTTGGTCGTGCGCACGAATATTCCCGCTTGGCAAGCCTGGGTGAGATTGATTAGGTTCAGGTCCACTACCGACTGCAGGTAGCCGTGGTCATTCTGATTGATGCGGATCGGGTCGAGGAACGAACCGGTCTCGGCTGTCAACTGGGTGGGTAAAGCACTGACCGACTCGAAGTGCCGCAATGTGTCGTTGAATTGAAGGATAGCGCCTTCAGCCGTGCCACTCGCCGTATGCTGCACGCGGATTACGTAGTCGTACCCGCCTTCCGTAGGGTCGTTGGTGAAACTGGCGTCGAGTTCGCTACCCGTTGCTGGCCCTCCAGTGGCTGTACTGCGGTCCGTGTCAAGGAATACGTAGGTGGTTACTTCCCCGGGAGCCACGCCCACAACGGAGAAATAGATCCGGGAGTAAAATCGGGCAGAATCATTGGCGACGTACGCCGTGCGTGCGTCAATGGCCTGTTCCGCAATGGGGAACACGGTAAGGCCGTTGTTCGCCACGTCTTCGGAGCCCCAGAGCCAGTAGTTTTCACCAGTTGCATCAATAGTGAGGATCTCGCTCAGGGCAGGGCCTTGACGACTGTCGACCCAGGTTTGAGCGTGTACCAGCCCGGGCAAAGCAATTCCCAATGTTGCAACGGTGAAGAGAAGACAGGGGCCACAGGACCATCGGGAATAGAACTTCATGGGGATTCCCTTCGCTAAACCGGCATACAAGTTACCAACAAAAGCTTTGAACAAGCCACATCTAATAATGACCCCGATGGGGGGACATTGTGCCCTCTGTCCGGCTCATATCAGCCGCAGCACATTGGAAATTGTCCAATTTGGGCGCCAATTGTGACAAATCCAAGCGCACCCACGCACCCACGCATTTGCGCGTAGGCAATAGTGAGTGGTCGGCCTCTCAAAAATGAAGACAATTGTATTACATCGGCTCCGGAGCACTATTGCGCGACGCCTGGCCGCGCTATAGTGGCGCATATGCTTCGTTACCCACATAAACGCATCGTTTGCTTGGGCGCACGAGTTGCGCTCCGAATGGGCGGCATGCTCGGGAGTCTTCTTCTCGTGCAAAGCTGCTATGGCGGCGGTGTTTATGGACCCCTCGGGGCCACGTGCCCGGCGCTAAACGCACCCGACCCGCTCAGTGTGCACGTATCGAGCAACGCGGTAGCCGATGGCAAGGTTCGAACATTCGTGGCCTCAGCCAAAGATCTGGTGAATGTCTCTCTTCAAATGGAGTCAGAAGTGCTCGACGCCTGCCGTCGAATGGCAAACGATTTGGGGATTAGTCCGGCCGAGATGGCACCCAGAAATGCCAATCAGCCCGGCGCGACAGCTCAGGCCGCCTGTGCAGCGGTGAGCTCGCGCATTGATGCGATGCTGCGCCAAGGGGCTCAGGTACAGGTACAAGTCGTGCCTCCGCAATGTCAGGCCAACCTTCAAGCCAAGGCGTATTGTGACGGGGCGTGCAGCGCGGCAATTGATCCAGGTCGGATTGTGGCCGAATGCGAGCCCGCTCGGCTCAGCGGCTTCTGCAGTGGCAATTGCCAGGGTCAATGCGACACCAACTGCCGCGGTCAGTGCGTTGGGCAATGCCAGGGTTCCATGTACAACGGCCAGTGCCAGGGCCATTGTGAAGGCGTGTGTCGCGGCAGCTGTGACGGTACATGCCACGCGTACTGTCAGGGAAACTGGCAGTCTCCCCAATGTCAGGGCTACGTACAACCGCCGAATGCCGATGCCGAGTGTAACGCCAGCTGCAGCGCGCAGGCCGAATTTCGTGGCTACTGCACGGCACCTCAAGTGTACGTGCGCGCCAATCAGAACTTCGACGCAACCCTGCGGTTGGCCCAAACACTCCAGGCTAATCTTCCTGAACTCATTCATGCCGAGCTGGCCCTTGGCCGTCGTTTGGCAGGAAGCGGACGCGTTCTGGTGAACGTCGGCTCTCAGCTGCCGAATGTCCTGGGGGACGCGGGCGCGCAGGCCCTGGCCTGCGTGGCGGCGGCAAGTGGCGGTGTCGCCACGGCCTCGATGCGGATTGACGTATCGATTCAAGCAAGCGCCAGCGTTACCGGACGTGTGGGCGCTGGGCCTGGCCGCTGAGGCTTCTGTTCGCGTGTCGCCGTCTTGGTCGCGCAGCGCTTCAAAATGCCATATGAATGCTCAAGTCACTTGCGGGCGCCGCAGAAGGCTGCGTAGTGCGTCGGTGCTGTGGACGGGAGCTTCGCAGTAAATGTCGCGACACACATAGACGCGTGGCTCTGGTTCGATCGCGGTGCGGCCTTGAAACAACGGAAGTGCTAGGTCTGCACTCTGTGGCTGTTCCGGGAATAGCGCCAAGATCTGCCCAGGCCAATGGCACGCGAAGCACCCCGCGCGTAACGCAGCATTTGCTTCCTGGTTGGTGCCGGGGACCATCACGACCATCGTGCGGGGTTCGTTCAGAGCGCGCGCCACGCGCAGCAGATCTGAGTGACCGCGGGGCAATCGTTCCGCGATCTTGCCGTGCGCATTGACGAGCTCTATCGCCTGCTCGCGCCACTTGGGGCGACCACAATGGTCACTCAGCCGCGC
>CAZCNI010000124.1:0-6428 GCA_964499765.1 uncultured Polyangiaceae bacterium | reverse complement strand
TCACGTCAGGCAAGAAACTCATCTCTTGCGTGGTGAAGCCCTGACCTTCGCAGCTGGGACAGCGTCCACCCTGTGCCGAGTTGAATGAGAACCGGGTTGCAGTGTACCCGGCAACTTTTGCATCGGGACTCGACGCAAACAATGCCCGGATCGAGTCCCATATCCCGAGGAACGTGGCTGGCACGGACCGCGGGGTGCGACCGATCGGCGACTGGTCCACGGAAAGCGCACGGCGAATCCCCTTGGTGCCCGACAGCGAGGCAAAAGCTCCTGGGGCTTCGGTTTCGAGACCCAGGCTCTCGCGCAGCGCCGGCAGAAACACCTTGCGTACGAGGGTGCTCTTGCCTGAGCCGCTGACCCCGGCAACGACGGTCAGGCGGCCCTGGGGCACCTTGAACTCGACCTGCTTGAGGTTGTGTGCACTTGCACCCCGCAGCTTCACCCAGGGCTGACTGGCCGCAATACTCAAGGGCTCCCGAAGTACGGGCAGGCTGGTCAGAGCCTTGGCCGTGGGTGACTGCTTCTGGCTGAGCACGAAAGCGGTGGCCCCTTCAGCCATGATCTGCCCGCCGTGCGTGCCCCCGGCTGGCCCAAGGTCAATGAGGTAGTCAGCAGCCCGAATGGTGTCAGCGTCGTGCTCGACCACAACGACCGTCGAGCCCAAGTCCACCAACCGGCGCAGGTTCTTCAACAGCTGCACGGTGTCGCTGGGGTGCAAGCCTATTGTCGGCTCATCGAGCACGTAGAGCGCGCCGGTCAGACCCGCGCCCAGCTGGGCTGCCAGGCGTAAGCGCTGCATCTCTCCGCCAGAAAGCGTAGCTGCGGCGCGATCGAGCGTCAGATAGTCGAGTCGCACCTCTTGCAGGAACGCCAACCGGCGTTCGAGCTCGGTCACAATCGGTTCCGAGATTGCGCGCTCACGACCGGAAAATTGGTAGGCGCGCACGCGCTCGAGCGCTGACTTGACGCTGCGCCGCATGAGCTCCGGATAGGTCTCATCGAGAACGGTGACCGCACGTGCCCACGGCGACAAGCGCGCTCCCTGACAATCGGGACAAAGCTCCTGAACCGTTTCCTTTGCGCGACCGCGACCACGCTCGACCTCGACAAATCCATGGCCTTCACACGCGCCGCACCTGCCCTGGCGGGTGGCAAATGAAAACCAGCGCGGATCGAGTTCTGGAACGCTCAAACCACACACCGGGCAAGCACGAGCACTGGATAGCAGCGTCACCTTGCCCTTGGCGTGCAACAGTTTGACCTCGCCTTGCCCGTAACGCAGCGCCAGCTTGATTGATTCGGGTGTTACTTGATCACTTCGACAGTCACGGCTAATCACCAGATCGATATCGTGCTCTTGATTGCGCGCCAGCTTGGGCGGCTGATCCGTGCTGACCCGCTCGCCATCACAGAGTGCTTGCGCAATCCCGGCCCGCGCTGCATTGGCGAACACGTCGAGATACGTGCCTTTTCTACCGCGCACGACCGGTGCCAACAGGTCAAACTTGCCGCTCTGACTCTGCACCCGTGCCACCAAGTCATCCGCGCGAAGAGCAGCGATCGGCGCGCCATGCTGTGGACAATGCGGCACGCCGGCACGCGCATACAGAAGGCGCGCAAAGTGCGCAACGTCAGTCACGGTGGCAACCGTAGAATTGCCCCCGGCGCGTGCCTTTCTCTGTTCGAGCGCAATCGCGGGAGGCACGCCCGTGATCGAGTCTACGTCGGGCCGCGGCAAGGTGGGCAGAAACTGACGCGCGTACGGTGTCAGCGTGTCGAGAAACCGCCGCTGACCTTCAGCAAACACCACATCGAACGCAAGGCTACTCTTGCCCGAGCCGCTCGGTCCGGTAATCACCGTCAGCTGCCCGTGCGGTATCCGGCAAGATACGTCCCGCAGATTGTGCTCACGCGCACACTGCACGACGAGCGCTGACTCCAGCTCGGGCTCGCGACCCTGCTTACGTTTTTTTGTTGGTGCGGCACGTGTAGTAGTTTTGTTCTGTTTGGGGGCAGCACCGAAATGCTGCGCGAGCGCTTCCCCGGTGCGCGTGCCTGACTTGAGCAGTTCACCGAGCGGACCTTGTGCCACGAGCGCGCCGCCCTGATCGCCTCCCCCAGGTCCAAGATCAATGATCCAATCCGCGGCCGCAACCACGTCCAGATCGTGCTCCACTACCACGACACTGGCACCTGCCTCGACCAGTCGATTGAGCACGTCGATCAAGAGCCCCACCTCGTCTCGATGCAGCCCCGCACTTGGTTCATCCAATATCAGAAGATGGCCAGCACTGACTTGACTGAGCGCACGCGCCAATTTGAGCCGCTGCGCTTCACCGCCCGAAAGGGTCGATAGTGGCTGCCCCAGGCGCAGATACCCCAGACCGAGATCCCGAATCGGGGTCAGACTGCGAACCACCGCCGGCACGTCGGACATGGCCTTGAGCGACTCATCGATACTGGTCTCGAGCCAATCTGCCACTGAGCGGCCCAGGTATTCGATGCTGCAGACGCGGTCCTGAAATCGGCGGCCACCGCAATCGGGGCACACCAATCGCACGTCCGCCAGAAACTGCATCTCTACGGTCTCCGCGCCTTCCCCCGAGCACGCTTCGCAGCGCCCACCAGCAACGTTGAACGAAAAGGTGGACGGTGAATAACCGGCGGTCTTTGCAGCGGGCTCAGCGGCTAGCCGTTGCCGGATGATATCCCAAGCTTTAGTGTACGTGGCCGCGTTACCTCGAGATGTGCGCCCAAGCGGCGTCTGGTCCACCACAATGACCTGTTGAATCGAGTCTGCACCCGTGATGTCGCGGTAGGCGCCCGGAGGCTCGGCAACGTCTTGTCCGCATCGTTTTGCCAACGCGTTGGCGAGAACGTCGATCACAATCGTGCTCTTGCCCGAACCGCTGGGGCCCGTGACCGCACAGATCACTCCGAGCGGGAGCTTGACGTCAATGTTCTTCAAGTTGTTCTCGGTTGCACCTCGGATCTGCAGCCACTTACTTGCGGTGCGGGTCTTGTGGCGTGTCAGCTTGTGCGCGCCAAGCGCGCGGGCGGTTGCACCGTGGCCTTTGACGATTTCATGCGGCGGCGCATCGGCAACGATGCAACCGCCCGCAAGTCCCGCCCCGGGCCCAAGTTCCACGACGCGGTCGGCAGCGCGGATCACTTGGGGGTCATGTTCAATCACGACGACCTGATTCGTGCGCCCGGCAAGTTCGCGGATCATCTCGACCAGGGGTTGCACGTCCGACGGGTGAAGGCCCACCGTTGGTTCATCGAGCACAAAGAGGGCGTGGTGAAGCGATGTCCCAAGTGCGGCAGTGAGTGTGACCCGCTGGGCCTCGCCGCCCGAAAGGGTGCGCGCCTGCCGGTTCAACTTTAGGTATCCGAGACCCGAACGGTCCAAATAGGTCAAGCGCGACAGCAGTTCCTGCTTGATGAGTGCACCCTGGGGACTCGTCATGTGCAACTCGTTGAGCGCCGCAATGGCACCGCGGATCTCGAGATCGTGCCAGCCAGCGATTGAGCGGTCCTGCACCCGATAATTCAGCGCAACCTCGTTGAGTCGCTGCCCGCTGCACGCCGGGCACGGGTCATAGGCCCGATAGCGCGACAACAGCACACGCACGTGCATCTTGTACGTTCTGGTTTCGAGCCAGCGAAACCAGCCCTGCACGCCCGGAAACTTGCCGCTCTCCCAAGACCCGTCCCCTTCGACAATCCACTTCTTGTGCCGCACCGACAAATCACCAAAGGGTCGGTCCATGGGGATGCCATGACGTTTGCAGAGTTTCGCAAGCTCCGCGCGTTCCCATTGCGTCGAGCCGCCGCGCCAGGGACGGATCGCACCATCCGTGAGACTCCGTTTCTCATCGGGGATGATCTTCTGCCAGTCGAAACCCAGGATGCGACCGAAACCACGACACGTGGCGCAGGCGCCCAGTGCTGACTCGTACGAGAAAAGGCCGGGACTAGCTGCTGCGAAGTGCCGACCACAACGAGGACAGGAGAGACCACGCTCGATGCGTTGACTCTCACCGGGCGCATGCACCCAGCAGCACCCTTGCCCACGACTCCAGGCCTGTTCGATTGCGTGAGCCAGCCGCGAACGGGTATGGGTCGAAGTCTGAATGCGATCAACGATTACCTGCAATCCAGAAGCGGCACCGAGCACCTCGGATGGCGCCACGGTGTCGATGTCGTTGACTTCGCCATCGAGCCAGAGTCGACGATAACCATCGGTCAGTAATCGCTCGCGGATGTCGAGGTAGCCTTCGAGACTCGTGGCGGGCAAAGGATAGGTCACAATCACACGCTGACCATCTTCACTCGAAAGCCGCTGCGTGGCCTTGTTGACGTCGAGCCAATCGGCAAGCAGGCCGTCGTCTGGACACAACGGTCGGGCTTCGCGAAGAAACAGAGCAGCAAGATACGGCTCGATGTCGGCCAGCGTTGCTACGGTCGAGCGCGAGCTCTTGATGGGCGCTCTGCGGTCAACCGCAATCCCGGCGGCAACCGGGTCGAGGCTTTTCATCGGCGGGCGATCGAGTCGTTCCAGGAACTGCCTCACATACGGACTGAAGCTCTCGATGAAGCGCCGTTGTCCTTCGGCATACAAAGTCTCGAGCGCAAGGCTGCTCTTGCCTGAACCGGACACCCCGGTCAGCACCATCAGTTCGCCCGGCCTTACCTGCAAATCAACACCACGCAGGTTGTGAGTTCTTGCACCCAGCAATTGCGACGCGCGCATTTGACTCATCGGGGAACCTTCGGTTCCACACCATACGAGCAAGTCCGCGTGTGAAGTTGCTGGTCGCGCTTCGACATGCGCGCCACCTAGTGCCGCAGCATCCGGTTCGCAATCACGAATCGACCCGCATCAGAAAAATGGCAGCACTGAATCAGCCGTGGTCATAAAAGGGGGGGGATCGGAACGCAATGCTGTCTCCGGGCGCGACCGTTACCGCCGCCGCCCCTGCAGGGGTATCGGAAATGGCTCCGCCCCACGGAAAATGTGGCATGGGGTTTGATGCCGACGTATGGTCTCAGGGCTTCGTTTCCCAAGTGCGGCACCCGACGTGCTTGATGAGATCTGGTATGATGGTTGGGATCAGCATATGTTATGGCAACTTCTTCAAACGATCGGCTCATAGCCAAGAACCGCAGAGCCGCCTTCGACTACGAACTTGGCGAGCGCGTTGAGGCGGGTTTGGTACTAATTGGCAGCGAAGCCCGCAGCTTGCGCGAGCATGCCGCCGACTTACGTGACGCTTGGGTCGATGTAGATCCGCGGGGTGAGGCTTGGGTCAAGGGGCTCAAGATCCCTGAATTGAACCACGCCGCATTCGGGCACGACGAAAAGCGACCGCGTAAGTTACTGCTGCACGCTGGGCAGATCGATAAATTGCGCGGAAAGCTGCAGGCTGCTGGCATGACGTTGGTCGTAACGCAGGCCTACTTCAAGCAAGGCCGCGTCAAGCTCGAGATTGCCTTGGCTCGCGGCAAGAAGACCTACGACAAACGCCACGCGCTCAAGGAACGTCAAGAAACCCGAGAAGCACAGGCCGCCGTCCGCAGAGTGCACCGACAATGAGAGCATTGATTCAATTCGAACGTAGAGGCTCCGGCACGCTGCTCGAGATGGTGGATGAAAGTGCAACACTTCGCTGTGACTTCAGCGCGCCTCCGGGCGCTCCGATCTGCGGACTACTCGTAAGCTGCAATCAGGAGGTTCAACTCAAGGTTCGTGATTGCAGGCGGTCGCGAGAGAACCCAAATGAATTCGTGTTGCGAGGTCGCTGGGTGAACCTTTCGCGCCCGGCAAGAGAGGCGCTAGCTGGCTCATTGGCTGACGGACAGGTCACCTGACCCGGTAGGGATTTGCCTCTTATCGGTCATTTGGAGCCGCAAAACGGGGCAAATGGGGCAGAACCGCAATTTCGTAAGCCATTGAAACTGTTCATCTATTCACATGCGCTCGAAAAAAGTGCTCATTTTGGTTGAGTTATCCACTTAGTTTCGGGCATCCATCGCTCTGTCCCGAGCGCGTTAGTGATGCTCGGGTGTTTTTCATCTGTTAGGAGGATCCTCTAAAATGACCATTCGTAACCTGCTAGCCCTGGCTGCTGTGTCCGTTGCTTTCGCCGCTTGCGGCGGCTCCACGCCTCCCGCTGAGGCGCCTGCCGCTTCTGCAGCGCCGGCTGACAGCGCGGCAGCTCCTGCCAAGGACGGCGCGGAAGCTGCGGCTCCCGCCGATGAAAAAAAGGACGAAGCAGCTCCTGCTGCCGACGCCAAGTAATTGGGACAACCCCGCAGGCGGCTGGTTGGGACCAACCCATCCAGCCGTTGCGTTTTTGTCTGCAATAGATAGTTAGAGTGGGGGCAACGTTCGTTGAGAACTAGTTGCCCTTTCTCGACAGGTC
>CAZCNI010000123.1:0-6453 GCA_964499765.1 uncultured Polyangiaceae bacterium | reverse complement strand
ATGGTCGAAATAGCTCAGACTATGGAATCCCTGTCCAAGTCGGCCGCTCACGTCTCCGATGCCGTTCAAGGGGTCGCTCAAAACGCCGAACGGACTCTGCAGAACACCGAACAAATGGTCAGCCGCATCGATTCACTCAGCACGCATGCCAACCGGATTGGTGACATTCTCGAGATCATTCGAGAGATCGCCAACCAAAGCGACCTGCTGGCACTCAACGGTTCACTCGAAGCCACTCGCGTCGGTGAGGCTGGTCGCGGATTCTCTCTGGTCGCCGGAGAAATGCGGCGCCTGGCAGAGCGAGTAACGGCTTCCGTACAAGACGTTAAGAAATTGGTTGCGGACATTCGCGAGTCGGGAGCATCGACCGTCGTTGCAACGGAAGAGAGCAAGAAGCTGGCCGAAGCAACCGCTGGTGCGGCGCGCAGTATTACTTTGGTTACGCAACAGCAGCGCAGCAGTACGGAGCAAGTCAACCAGAGCGTGAGGGCACTCTCGGAGATCGTGGAACAGGCAGCGATGGCCACGACTCAGACGCGCAGCTCCGCCGAAGGTCTGAAAGTATTCGCTGACCGGTTGTCGCAAGTCGTCATGGCATTCAGTATCACGAAGTAGTCGCAATGGCTGACCGTTTGAGCGCATTGCGAGACAAGTACCGTGCCACGGCTCATGACCGGATGCGTAAGGTTAGCCAGTTGCTACGGCAAGGTGATGCGCCCACCGCGCAGATACTTTCTCAAGCGATGGCCGAGCTGCACGCGGTCAAAGGCGAAAGCTCGATGGTTGGCTTCCACGCGATGAGCCAGCTTGCTCACGCGCTGGAGACTTATGTCGGTGTGTCCAAGTCCACTGGCGATCTGACGCACCGCGCTGTCGCGGATGCGATCGATGGCCTCGTTACCATCTTCGACCAACCGTTCTCCAATCTCGTGCAAGACCCGACGACGGAAGAGCTGCTGTCCGAGATAACGGCGGCGCTCTCTGGTGCAACGGGGGAAGCACCTACCAAGGCGAAGTCGTCAGAAGTGGCCGAGCCCGGACCGCAACAAGCGACGGCAAGCGCAGCTGCCTCGGGTGCCGTCAATGAACATGAAAGCATGACGCGATTCACCCGCGTCGACAGCTCCAGGATTGATGGGCTCTGCGACTCAATCGCCGATCTCAGGCTCAATTTGGGGCGAATCGAGTCGGACTTCGGTAAAGCAACGGAGCAGCTCGGTGTTGGCGCGCGATCCGCGGATCTCGTCAATCTACGCCAAAGATTTCAATCACTTCGGCAAGAGCTAGATGAAGTGGCCGCGGGGGCCTGGGCGCTGCGGCTAGTCGGTGTCGCATCCCATTTGGAAGAAGTCGCAACGTACGCTGTAGACTTAGCACAATCGCTAGGCAAAATCGTTGAAACTAGAGTCCGCGCAGCAGGCGTCGAACTCGAACGCAACGTGTTGGACGCGCTCAACGAGCCGTTGCTACACATCGTGCGCAATGCAGTCGATCACGGCATTGAAACAACTAGCCTGCGGGGTGATAAGCCGCCCACTGCGCGGCTCACACTCGGTGCGGAATCCCGTGGTAGTGGGGTGCTGCTATTAATCGAAGACGACGGGGTCGGTTTGGATCCGGAGGAAATTCGCGCCCGGTCCGTGTCGCTCAACCTGGTTCCGAGGGAACGAGCGGGCCTGTTGACGGATTCCGAGGCGCTCGATCTGATCTTCATGGAGAAATACACACAACGCGACGTGGCGAGCGCGCTATCCGGGCGTGGCGTTGGTATGAGTGCCGCTCGTCGCAAAGTAGAATCGATTGGAGGAGCGATACGCGTCGAGTCAACCAAAGGCGTTGGGACTCGATTCGAAATAAACGTGCCTTCCACGCTATCGCGTGAGCGAGTGCTACTCGTCGAGATAGCCAAAACCCTTTGCTGCATCCCGACGCGCTGGGTCCTGAGCGTGATCGGCGACCCGCAGAAGGTCGCTCAGGCGAAAGAGAAGCACTATATCTATCATGATGGGCGGTTGTTGGGGGTTCGGGCGGTAGCTCACTGGATGTCGCTTGAGCCAGGGAACGAAAATTGGCTGGTGCCAGTGGCGATCGCCGGACGCGAGGGTGTCCTGATGGTCGATGAGGTGCTGGGTGAACGTGACATCTTGCGGTTGTCGGCCGACCCCATGTTGGCGCTCGGTGAAAGGGTCGAGGCAAGTGGGATGTTGGATGATGGTGGGGTCGTGTTGTTCTTACGGTGGGCCGAAGTGTTGCGCTCTGCATCGCATCGACGAACGCGCGATCGGGGTGCCCCCGCGCCACTGCCGAAGACGCGCACCGTACTGGTGGTCGATGACTCCCCCGTAATCCGAGACATCGTGAGCGAAGTACTGGTAGGCGTAGGACTCAAAGTACTGACAGCTGAGAACGGACTCGTCGCAGCCCGAATTCTCGAGTCGAGTCTATGCGATTTGGTGATCAGCGACGTCGAAATGCCGCACCTCTCCGGCCTCGAATTATTGGCGCATATCCGCAAAACCAACGACACCCTACCGGTGGTGATACTGACAACGCGCAGTTCGCCAGAGACTCGCCACAAGGCCGCAAGTCTGGGCGCCAACGCATACATCGTGAAATCCGAGTTTCGCGGCAATGTCCTGCTGGACGTCGTTCGCCGCTTCGTGGAGTTACCCTCGTGACTCCGCTCTACCATGAGGCGACTGCGAGTGACATTAACGAGCCGTCCATGGCCTATCCTGCGGTCTGCCGCTTCGTCGAAACTCGATTGGGCCTCGCGATGAAACGGACTTTGCCCGGTGCATTCGCCAAGTTCGTTGCGCACAAGATAAAAACTCTGGGACTAGCTGATGAAGCAGCGCTGGCATCACTGCTTTCCGTCTCACCCGGGACATTGATGGACGAGCTCATAGAGGCCGTCACTGTGCCCTATTCTTGGCTTTTTCGTGACTACGAACAACTCAACGGCGCCCTGGGCCCATTGCGCTCGATTTCCGGTGCTGAGCGGAGACCCCAGGTTTGGGTCCCGGCTTGTGCGCGAGGCGAAGACGCGTTCTCCATTTCGGCTATTGCGCAAAAAACATGTAAAGACGCAGATGTCCTTGCTACGGACATCAATCAGTGTGCACTTGATGCGGCCAAGGTTGGCCATTTTGGCACATGGTCCGCGCGCAGTATTCCCAGTGATCACGCTAGCCAGCTGACTACGCTTTCTGACGGGCAGATAGTCTTCGAGGCACGAGTACGCGATAGGGTCGCCGTGGCTCGTCACAACTTGTTAGAGTGTGCACCCCGGTCGCTACATGACCATGGGTGCTGGGACCTCATCGTTTGCCGGAACGTACTGATTTACTTCGCGCGCGACCAAGTCGCCCGTGTTTTGTGCCACCTACGGGACGCTCTTGGCCCGAACGGTTTGTTGGTCCTGGGCGCGAGCGATATCGTCTTCGAACTGCCTCCCGGTCTGCATCCAGTTAACATCTGTGGCCGCCTCGCATTCAAGAAGCAGCCTGACGGGCATGTGGTTTTGTCATCATCAAAGGCCACCAAGGCTCGCGCGCTCGCACCAACCCCAATCGCGACGAACGCTAACAAGACTCTTTCGACGTTCGCAGCGCAGAGACGCGAGGGCATCGACATTCGCGCGGATGGTTCAGTTGCAGGTGCCACCTCTGCGCCCGTGAACGAACGGTCCGAACTGGACGCGAGAGATAGCGAGACGGCGGTCAATACAATGCTAGAAGGAATACTGCTCTATCTCGCTGGTGAGTTGACAGGTGCGGCCCAACAACTCCGAGCAGCATTGTTTCTCCACTCGGAATTGTGGCCGGCATCGTATTACTTGGCGATGTGTTACGACGAACTAGGGCGTGCAAACGAGTCCCAGCGCGAATACAGGCGCACATCGGAATTGCTACGCCGAGGAGTCTCGCTGCCCCGAGTGCCCAATCACGATTTTACCTTCTTGCAAAAGGATATCGCGGGTATCGCCCAGAAGCGTGCGGCCGCTAACCGATGAATCGAAGTCACATTGGCCCGTTCAGAGCCCTACTAGCCACTTGAGTGCCTCGGCGTGATCAGTGAAGATTTTGGCGTTGAGACCGAGCTTGCTATAAGTATCGGCAAACCTCTTGATGTTCATCTGCCCGACGATTTTGGTGGGGGGTAAGACGGCCCAATGCTTCCAACCGGCTTTCATCATACGCGGGAACCAGTCGCCCTGGTCCCACTTCTCGTCGTCGGGCGTGACCGCTCCGTTTGACGAGTCATCTGACAACCACTTAGTGCAATGATGTTTCAACATCAGCTCATAACCACCGTCGAGAATGGCACGGAACGGCGCACCATGGATATATTTCTTGAATTGGTGATGAACGATGTTCGTATCCGTGTGGAGCCAGAGGTTCGCGTATTCGTTTTCGATGACAACTTGAAGTGACATGTACTTTCCCTCAGCCTGCCCATGAAAGGTCAAACCGTGTGTCATGATCGTCCATGTGTCGAGGCGATGCAAGTGTGCACGACCGAAGGTGGTCATTTTCTTGCCGTGCTGCTGCATTCCTCCACGCGCTGTCCCTTGTAGTGCTCCGCGGTCTGAGTCTGTGGGATCCGTTGGCCCGGTGTATGCGGAACGGAACTGCCCGAGTATCCGGCACAGTGTAAGACGAGGCTGGACATTTCGACGGGCGTTCTGCCATGATGCCGACCTGTTCTAGGGGCTAGCGCTCGATTTGGGCTGCTCAGTATTCTTCGGAAAGGTAATACATCATGACTCAGCAAATGTACATCGGGGGCAAATGGGTAGACGCGCAGGACAACCAATCTTTCGAGGATTTGAACCCTTTTACCGGGCAAACATTCGCACAGGTATCGGCTGGCAAGCTCGCGGATGTACGCGAGGCGATCAACGCCGCCAATGCGGCCTTTCCTGCCTGGTCGGCAACGCCGCCTACCGAACGCGCACGGATCTTTCTGAAGGCGGCAGACGTACTCGAGAGTAAGCGAAACGAGTTGGTTCAGTGGTTGATTCAAGAAACCGGCTCGACCTTTGGCATGGCGATGTTTCAGTCATTCTACACGCCTACCATCTTGCGTGATGCAGCGGCCCAAGCCAACGCGCCCAAAGGCGAGATATTGGCTTCCGACACACCGGGAGCAATGTACCTCGCGCAGAGACAGCCCGTCGGAGTCGTCGCTGGAATCTCCCCGTGGAATGCTCCGCTCATCCTTTCGATGCGCGCTATCTGCATGCCGATGATCTTGGGCAACACGGTCGTGCTCAAGCCAGCCCCAGACTCACCGGTTTCTGGAGGAGTCGCGATGGCGCAGATTTTCGAGGCCGCCGGGCTACCAGCAGGCGTACTCAACGTCGTCACGCACGACCTTGCATCAACGCAAGCCATTGGTGATGAACTGATCAGCAATCCGTTGGTCAAGCGACTCAACTTCACGGGTTCGACCGCCGTGGGTCGTCAGCTGGCGGAAAAGGCCGGTAGATACCTCAAGCGAATCGCGCTTGAGCTGGGGGGACACAACCCGCTATTGATCTTGAAAGACGCAGAACTCGATCAAGCCGTCGATATTGCCGCTTTCGGAGCTTTCCTGCATCAGGGGCAGATATGCATGTCCGTGAGGCGCATCATCATAGACAGGGCCGTTGCCGACGCATTTACCGGGAAATTCGTGAAGAAAACACAGGGCCTGAAGGTAGGTGATCCTGGCCAGCACGATACCATTATCGGGCCGCTCATCAACGACGTTCAGCTGGGCCGCGTCAAGTCGAATGTCGACGAGGCGGTTCGAGATGGTGCCAAGGTCCTATGCGGCGCTAAGCACGATGGCCGCTGCTATCACCCAACGATCCTAACCGACGTGAGCCCGAAGGCAAAGGTCTGTTGTGAAGAGACGTTCGGCCCAGTGGTGGTCATTCTGCCCGTGGACGGAATCGAAGAGGCGCTTTCCGTTGCCAACCAAAGTAGCTACGGACTCTCTTCTGCGGTGCTGACCAAGGACTATGAGAAGGGCCTTTGGCTCGCAGAACGACTCGAAACCGGCATGGTGCACATCAACGACTCGACCGTACTCGACGAGCCGCAGGTTCCATTTGGCGGAATCAAGAATAGCGGCCTCGGGCGCATGGGCGGCCGCCTTGCGGTGGATGAGTTCACTGACACGAAATGGATCTCGATTCAGCGCCAACCGCGTCACTACCCGTTCTGAGCAGCGAACCCGTTTCGAGTTCTTCAAAGCGTTCACTTGCAGACGAGACACCCGCGGCACCATCCGTGGGTATCTTTCACCTCCCTACTGGGTGCTCCGTGTTCTCGACGCGAGAGTTCCTTGCCGGAGGCATACTCATCGACACGTGACACGCAGAGAACACACTTGCCGCGCGCGCATTTGAGCCCTTGCCGCACCCTACCAAGATTCCGATGGTCGCCCAATATGGCCTCGTTA
>CAZCNI010000122.1:0-6558 GCA_964499765.1 uncultured Polyangiaceae bacterium | reverse complement strand
CTTGCGAAGCACTTGCCTCAAACGGAAAACCAAAGCAAGTTCAGTCACTGTCCGTTGACTGGTACGCCGATACCCGGAGACTATCGGCCGCGGAACAGGACCCAGAGACTTGCCAATTCGGAACAGCTTCGTGCAGCCACCCGACGATTCGTCCAGTTCCCGCCAGCTCGGCACCGAGCGAGAGAGCCTCATTCACGGCTCGGGCGCGAATGCCGATACGATGCGCCCCGCTGAACTCATCGGAAAAGTGGTGGCTGAACGTTATCGAATCATCGAACCGTTGGGTTCTGGAGGCATGGGCACTGTATATCGAGCTGAGCACATCCATATGCGAAAGCCCGTGGCACTCAAGGTGTTGCATCGGGAATTGACGCACCTTCCTGAGATCGTGGCGCGGTTCGAACGCGAGGCAATCGCCGCGGCGCGAATCACGCACCCAAACGTGGCGGCCGCTACCGATTATGGTCGCATGCCAGACGGGGCCTGTTACCTGGTTCTGGAATACGTGCACGGCCACAGCTTGCGACAGACTCTGTTGCAGTGTGGGACGTTCGACGTTGACCGTGCCTGCCGCATTGCAAAGCAGATTGCATTGGCATTGTCGGCCGCCCACGAGGCAGGCATCGTACACCGGGATCTAAAGCCAGAAAACGTTATGCTCGACGATGGAGCAACAGAGCCCGATTTCGTCAAGGTGCTGGATTTCGGGATTGCGAAGATCCACATGCCCGAGCAAGCAGATCAGCCAGCGCTTACACGGATGGGCACGGTCTTTGGCACGCCCGAATACATGTCGCCCGAACAAGCACTGGGACAAACCGCCGACGCCAGGGCCGATCTCTACAGTCTCGGGATCATTTTCTACGAGATGCTGACCGGGCGCACTCCTTTTGCAGACAAAGAGATGATTGCTGTCGTCACTAGACACATGACGGAAGCCCCGCCGCCCTTGCCGTATGACGTCGATCCGGAGGTTGCGGCGCTGATCACACAACTGCTTGCCAAGCGCCCAAGTGAACGACCCCAGACGGCCCAAGAGGTGGCTGCTCGCATCGATGCGCTCCTGGTTTCTTCGCTTGAGCTCCGAGCAAGTGAGCCCAATCGAGCTTCGCTCCTCAGCGCAACCAGTGGACCGAACTTTGCGACGCCCTCAGGCCGTCCGCTTGAAACTGCCGCGACCGCCATCAACGTAAACCGCGCGCACGCTACCGTGCGGCCCTCATTGCCCGTCTGGTTGCGCCGAACGATCCGTTTCGGAAAACGCAGGTTCCCCCTCGTGATCGTCCTGCTGCTCTCGCTGGTCATGTTGGTAGTAACCTTACTTGCCGTGTCACTCGCCGGTTGGCTTCGACCAACAGGCAATTCTGCAACACCGGTTACAAGCGTGGTTGCTCCTGTCACGACTGCCATTCGCGCGTCGGTCAAGAAGGCGAGCATTCCTGACCCATTGCTCAAGCAGGCTCGACTTGGGGACAAAGTCGCGCTGGCCACTCTCGAGGCACGCCCCGCATCAGAGCTCGATGCCGAGCAGTGGACGGCAATTGCTCGCGGTCGAGCCCGGAACCGGCAATGGCAGAATGCACTGGACGCGTACGAGCATGCGCTCGGCAAGGCACCCAATCTGATCCGTGACGGTGAGCTAGTCAGCGATATTCGCGGTGCCGCCGCTGCTCCAGAGACGTCGGCACAGGCCTTGAGCTTTGCCGCAGAACGACTCAAGTCCACGGGAGTCGACATTATTTACGACGTTTGGTCCGCAGCAGCATCGGGTCACGGTACGCAAAACGACGCTCGGGCAGCAAAGAAGCTTCTGGACGACCCCCAAGTGCGCACGCTCGCGTCGAAGCCGTTGATGATTGCACTCGAGCTCAACGATGCGCGAGGGTGTGCTGACTACCGGCGCATGCTACCCAAGGTGATTAGTGGCGGTGACGATCGCTGCTTGCGCACATTGCGTCGCCTCACATTTGACCGAGGTTGTGGGTTATTCAAGCTCGGCGACTGCTATGCCTGCCTCCGCGGCACGAACGCGTTATCACAGTCTATCGATGCCGTTAAGAATCGCCCCGGACCCACCTTTCGGTGACGCCCTTTGACCGCTCCAACGCAACGGAAAAACCTCATGGCTGAAACAATATTCTCCAAAATCATCCGCGGCGAGATTCCTTGTCACAAGGTTTACGAAGATGAGAAGGTGCTCGCCTTTCTCGGCATCGGTCCATTGAGTCGCGGACATGTGTTGCTCATTCCCAAGGAACCCGTTCAGGAGCTGCATCAACTATCGGACGCATCTGCAGAAGCTATCGGACGCGTGCTACCAAGGCTCTGTCGCGCTGTAATGGCAACGACCGGAGCGTCAGCGTACAACGTTCTACAGAACAACGGGATACTAGCTCACCAAGCCGTTATGCATGTCCACTTTCACATCATCCCGAAGTACAGCAACGACGATGGCCTCATCCTCGAATGGGACCCGCAATCGCTCGAGAAAGACGAAGCCTCCGTACTTGCAGCGTCTATTGCCAAAGAGCTAACTGTTTGAGAATTCGCACTCACCGAGACCCACGACGAGACGTTGGCCACAAATGGGTTTGGCTTGCTCTCGCCTTTCTGGGGCTAGCGTGCGCGACGGAGGGAAAGTCCGCTTGGTTTGCCACCAGCCCGCAAACACAAGCGCAACAGAAGCAGTTTACCCCCGGTAAGACGTCGAACCAAAAAGACCTCCACTCAAACAGCCGTCCCGACGGAACCGAATTGTCCGATGACGACGAAGACGACCTCGCAGGAGGCGAGTCTTTAGTCTCGCCATTAATTGCGCACCCCCTTGACAATTGGTCCGACGCGGCGCTTCGGGAGGCTTTTGAAACGCAACCTGAAACACTGGGCTCCATTTCCGTTGGCACCCCCAATTCCGGTCGGCTCATCAACGGCGTGCGGCCGCCAGCGTCTTCGCTCTATCACCTCGTCGATCCAGAACACGCGTGGGGTACCCAAGAAACTGTGGATTCCTTGTGCCGCGCCTTGGAAGCTGTCGCGCAGCAGCATCCCGACACACCAATCGTGAATATTGGTCATTTGAGCGCGCGTAGCGGTGGCCCACTTCGCCCTCATCGCAGCCATCAGTCTGGTCGCGACGTGGACCTTGGACTCTATTACTCCGATCGAAACTCACGTTGGTACACGTATACAGACGGTGACAATCTGGATGTTGCAAGAACGTGGACGTTGCTAAAAACACTTGCCAGCTCCAGCGATATTGAGATGGTATTGCTGGACATCAATCTACAAAAGCGCATCGAGTCTTTCGCTATCTCGACCGAACGCGACATGGCTTGGGTCCATCTCCTGTTTCACGGCGAGGGAGCTCAACCCCGTTTACTTCGCCACAGCCCGGGACATGCAACGCATCTGCACCTTCGTTTCAAGAACCCGATCGCTCGGCGATCGGCCCAGCGCATGGCACCGCTGCTCGCAAGACAACGGCCGTTGGATCTCCAGCATGCACCACTCTCACACGTAGCTAAGGTCGGTGATACGTTGGCGAAGCTGGCTCAGCACTATTGCACGACCATGGGCGCAATTCGCGCTGCTAATCGAATGCGCGGCTTCCAACTGAAAGCCGGGCAGAGCTACGTAATTCCCAGCGACAAATCCACCGCGGAAAAGACTGGCGGTTGCGACCAGCGCTAGTGATCTATGGGCGTGGCTGCCGAAAACACCAGATAGCGTCGTTACCGTTCGACGCAGTGGTTGCCGCGATGAGTTCCCAGCCCCGCGCCCCGGCAGCATTGGCTTTGTAGTTCACGTCATCGACATTCGATTCTTGAAAGCAGAAGTAGGCCCACCGCTGCTCCACGACGTAGGACGCCTTCGCCGATGCAACACTCAACCGCGTCGAACCCGCGACGCAACCGGCGATAAACGCGATGGATACCGTCAGCCCGATCAGGAAGCCGCGCATGTCACCTTAGTACTACAGCCAAAGTGCGTGGAAACTCAAGTGTACAACCGCTGCGCCGACTGCGACCCGCGACTTTTGTACGTATGGGGTGGCTATGGTCGGCAAGCCTAACGCTTCTAACTCTGCTGGGTGGGGTCGCCCTTCGCATGCTAACCTGAACCGCATGCGAGCGCCGGCCGACGAACCGCGCGGAATCACGGCCATTCTTGGCCCGACCAACACGGGAAAGACGCACCACGCTCTCGAACGCATGTTGGAACATCGTACGGGCATGATCGGCCTCCCCCTTCGGCTGTTGGCCCGTGAGGTCTACGACCGCATCACCACTCAAGTCGGTGAGGCAAACGTCGCCCTAGTTACTGGTGAGGAAAAGCGCATCCCCAAACGACCCCGATACTATGTCTGCACGGTGGAAGCGATGCCGACCAGCCAAGAAGTGGACTTTCTGGCGGTCGACGAAATTCAACTCTGCGCGCATAACCAGCGTGGGCACGTGTTCACCGATCGACTCTTGAACGCGCGCGGTCGCATTGAAACCTGGTTTCTCGGCTCGGCAACAATTCGGGAATTGCTGCAGGGGTTCGTGCCCACCACACAACTGATCTCGCGGCCTCGGTTGTCAACGCTGTCTGTCGGCCCGACGCGAAGCCTGTCGAGACTACCCCCACGGTCCGCTGTCGTAGCGTTTTCAGCCGAAAGGGTTTACGAATTAGCAACGCAGCTCCGCAACAAGCGGGGCGGCACCGCAATTGTGCTTGGCGCGCTCTCGCCACGCACTCGCAATGCCCAGGTTGCGCTCTATCAATCGGGTGAAGTCGACTACATGGTGGCGACGGATGCCATCGGGATGGGGCTGAACCTAGATATCGACCACGTCGCGTTTGCCGACTACAAGAAGTTTGATGGAAAACAGGAGCGACCCCTCGAAACAGCCGAATTAGCGCAGATTGCTGGTCGCGCTGGACGATACCTCAATGCCGGCACCTTCGGAACTCTATTGCCGCTACCTGAATTCAATCAACAGGTCGCTCGTGCCATCGAAACGCATCGCTTTCCGTCCGATGTGCGTCTCATGTGGCGCAATTCCAACCTTGACTATACCTCCGCAGGCGCGCTCCTGCACGCGTTGCGCGAGCCGCCAAAACATCGCGGACTCAAACTGATGGATACTGCGGATGACCAGCAGGCGTTTCTTGCGCTCACGAACCGGACTACAGTTCACGAACGGCTAAACGACGTAGAGAGGATTCGACTTCTCTGGGAGGTCTGTCAAATTCCGGACTTCAAGCAACTCTGGTTCGAGCTTCACGTCAATCTTCTGGAGCGTCTCTTCTTACAGTTGACGAGCGGCACGGAGCGTCTCGACGAACGGTTCATCGACGAACAATTGCTTGCGATCGACGACACGCGGGGCGACATCGACACGCTGACGGGACGCATCGCGGACATCCGGACTTGGACGTATGTTGCGGCGCACCGTCGGTGGCTGGCTGAGGGTCACGCGCTCAAGGAGCGCGCCGCTACAATTGAGGATCGGCTCAGCGATGCGCTACACGACAAGCTCGTGCTACGCTTCGTTGAGCGGACGCGCACCACATCGATAGCAACCAGTCGAACTCGTGCTCGTGCAAAGGTCGCAAGTCAGTCCAGCCCATTTGCAGGTCTTCTAAATCATGCGTTTGCCAGCGAAGAGTCAAGCCAGACATCCAAACAGGTTGACTATGTCGAAGCGCTCATCAACGCACAACACGAGCAGCTTCAAGTCGACCTCCAGGGGCGCATTAGTTTCGACGGACGACGTGTGGCGAAATTAGATGTGGGGCCTGACCTGTTACATCCGGGAGTTCGCTTGATGACGGCTAGCGATCTTGGACCAGGTGTGCACTCAAGAATCCAGCGGCGTCTCCTGGCATTTGGACGTGATCTAGCGCTCAGCCTGTTCGTCCCGCTACACACGCCCGCAGCCGATGAGCTCACCCCGGCCGCCCGCGGCATCATCTACCAGCTGGAAAGAAACCTGGGCAGCATCATCGTCGAGCAAGCGAGCGCGCAGCTGCTAGCGCTCACCGAGCGCGACCGTCAACTACTCACGAGTTTTGGTGTTCGCTTCGGCAGAAGAGTCGTCTATCTTCCACGATTACTCCTCCCGTCATCCATGGTCTTCCGCGCCGCCCTGGTGTCTGCGCGTTACTCTTTGCCCTTCGACTTACCAACCTTTCAACCCGGTCTGCCAAGCATCGCTGTCCTCAACAACGTAGCCGCACCGTGGTGGCTTTCTCTCGGCTATGTTGTTGCATCACCGTTGGCAATTCGCGCAGATCACTATGAAGCGCTTTTGCGTCAACTCGAACACCTATCGGGTTGCCGCTCATTTGCGATTCCTCGCCACTTGCTCTCAGTTCTCGCCTGTAGCCAAACTCATTTGGAGCAGCTGCTCCGCTCGATTGGTTTCGTCGTCTCGTCGGGACGCTGGCGGTCAAGGCAGTCGCGGACCGAACCGGCACAGAGCCGTCAATAGTCGCACCATGGGATGGATTGCCCTATTCAGCGCCCATGGCAAGGGTCACGACTGATTCGCTCGCGGAGTCGATTGGACG
>CAZCNI010000121.1:0-6616 GCA_964499765.1 uncultured Polyangiaceae bacterium | reverse complement strand
GGGTACGCCAACCGGTCCTGCCCCCGTCGATGACTTTGCAGAATTCAACGCAGATCTGCTGGCAGAATTCAAGCTAGGCGACAGCGTCATCACGGGCGAAGGCGCATATTATCACTTCGGCGGCAACTACAACCCCGCGAACAATGCCGCTTACGTACTTGTAAGTTTTCTGACTCCAAAGGTCGGCGTCGGAAACATCCAGCCTCTAGTGCGCTACCAATGGGCAAAGGAAAAGACCACTGACACGAAGATGTCCATCGTTGATGCGCATTTGGCGTACGTGGTCAAAGAGTATTCACTGCGCGCATTAGTTGGTTTTCAACATACGGATATGGATCATGGCGTCGTCGGCAATGCCGTCCAAGTTGGCGCGCAGCTCATGACCTTGTGAACACGAGATGCCAACGACTGAGTGTCAGCGGAGCCTACCGTTCGACACTCACCGAAACATCCCTCACTTCTGAACTCGGACGATGGCGCAGGAAGAGCGGCATTCCGCTGTTCCGCTCTTTCTGTGCAATCCAAATGAAGAGGGGATGACTCAGAGTTCGCTCGGTAATTCCCCCGCCAACAGGCCCTCATGCACGATGAAATCGACCACTTCGGTCAGTCCCTGAGCAGACTTCAGGTTGGTTAGTACATAGGGTCGATTACCACGCATTCTTTCCGTATCACGCTGCATTACTTCGAGGGAGGCTCCCACCATGGGTGCTAAGTCAATCTTATTGATGACGAGTAAGTCAGATTTGGTGATTCCTGGTCCGCCCTTGCGCGGGATCTTATCGCCTGCCGCAACGTCGATGACGTAAATCGTCAGATCAACGAGTTCAGGACTGAACGTAGCTGCCAAATTGTCCCCCCCGCTTTCGACCAACATCAAGTCGAGGTGAGGAAATCGCGACGCGAGTTGCTCAATTGCATCAATGTTGATTGAAGCATCTTCACGGATGGCCGTGTGCGGACAACCGCCAGTTTCTACGCCCACAATCCGATCGGCGGGTAGCGCGCCGCTTCGCAATAGAAAGTCAGCATCTTCACGGGTGAAGATATCATTGGTGACCACCGCCATCGAGTATTGGTCGCGCAAACGCTTGCATATTGCGTCAACCAGGGCAGTTTTGCCAGAACCAACGGGTCCAGCAATTCCGACACGGAGAGGATTGGAGGCAAGGGTCATATACTCTTCCTAGGACCTAAAAAGACGGGTATACAAGGTCTCGTGCAGCGCCGAGCAGAGCGTCTGCCCCGGTACGGTGGAGGTTATCTGGTCATCTTCGAGATTGAGTGAGCCCATCAGGCCCGCTGCTATGTCTGGGAGCAGTAGTGAAATGACGGTTTGGGCTTCGGTTTGTCCCAGCGGCACCAACCGAACAGCAGCGCCCACTTGGGCCTCAGCCCACGCAAAGCAATAGGTTGTGCCCAGGGCCTGTGGATCCAGCCCCCAGGTGACGGCTGCTAGACTCATGGCCAAGCCTAGTGTGGGCTGGCCGGTGATCGCTTGAGCGTCCGCATGCTCGATCCCTTGGCGTGCGAGCAATCGCAGTAAAGACGCACCCAATTGGCGATCTTCATCACGCAATTCGCGGGTGGCACGCATTGCCCGCCACTGATGATTCCAATAATTGAGTTGCCTAACGTCGAGACCTGTCCACGCGCCGTGCAAGCGGGCGAGCAATGGTACGTCACTGCTGAGCAGAGAATGCTCCAACAGTCCTTTGAGCCAATCTACGGTTGCTGCTACATTGCGTACTTTGCCTTGTGCAATTGCGGTTTCAAGCCCTTGAGAATAGGCAAACGCACCGATAGGGAGAGCCGCGCTGCCAAGCCGCAACATTGATAGGTGTCGATTGAGATCGCTTGGCCCCAAGCTCGATGACATCAGGCGGCGGTGGGGTAAAGTCGCTGCACGGCAGCTACCCGCAAGCGTGTTTGTTTTCATCGACATGATGCTGCGCGCTGCTCGATAGTGCCTCGGGGTCAAAGGACCGCCATTGGTCCGCTACCAGGCCACCCAACGCCTCACACAGCCGAGCAAGTGCCGAATCGTAAAGGAAGTAGAGACGGTCTGAATCGAATTGCACTGACGTGTGCCGATTGCCAAGGTGGTAGGCAATCTTCGCCAGCTTGAAAGGGCCGTCGGCCACTACAACACAAACGCGTTCGCTTGCCGCGCGAATGATGGCCCGGTGGCCCTGCTCTGTTGCAAGTTGGTTTCCGTCCTGCAGAACCGTACCGCGCGGCAGCGCGAGCCCTACCGTGGTGCCATCCGACGCAGTGACCCGAGCGCGCATGCGGCGACGCTGAGCGTGGTCCAGCACCAACTCCAAGTGTCTGGCATCACAATCACGAACGTCCAAGTGTTTGGTGAATATTAGCATTGGCTGCCTCGATACTAGAACAGGAAGTAGCGCTGCGTGAGCGGTAGGTGCTGCGCAGGTTCGCACGTCAAGAGCTCACCGTCCGCACGCACCTCGTAGGTTTGCGCGTCCACTTCGATTCTTGGGGTGGCTCCATTTAGGAACATGTCCTTCTTTTGCACCTTGCGGGTGCCGCGCACGGGAACCAGCGGCCGTTTGAGCGGGATATTCGCGCCGACTCCCTGCTCCACGAAGAGTTGCGATACGAACGCGAGACACGTTGAGGTGACCGCATTCGGGTGGGCGCCAAACATCTTTCTGTAGTGCACGGGCTGTGGCGTTGGAATAGACGCGTTGGCATCGCCCATCGGAGCTGCAGCGATAAAACCGCCCTTGATGATGAGTGCAGGTTTGACGCCAAAGAAGGCGGGCTTCCAAAGTACGATATCCGCCAGCTTGCCAGCTTGCAGTGAACCAACCTCATGGGCAATGCCGTGAGCAAGGGCGGGGTTGATTGTGTACTTGGCAATATAGCGACAAGCCCTGAAGTTGTCGTTGCGCGCCGAGTCCTCGGGCAGAGCACCCCGCTGCACCTTCATCTTGTGTGCGGTCTGCCAGGTGCGAATGATGACTTCACCGACTCGACCCATGGCTTGCGAATCACTGGACATCATGCTCATGACGCCCATGTCGTGCAGAATATCTTCGGCAGCAATGGTCTCGCGCCGGATCCGGCTTTCCGCAAAAGCGATGTCCTCGGGAATACTTGCGTCCAAGTGGTGACACACCATTAACATGTCCAAATGTTCGTCCACGGTGTTGACCGTGTATGGACGCGTGGGGTTGGTGGACGACGGTAGGACGTTAGGCAACGCGCAGGCTTTGATGATGTCGGGGGCGTGACCGCCGCCGGCACCTTCGGTGTGATAGGTGTGGATCGTGCGGCCCCGAAATGCGGCCAACGTGTCTTCGACGAATCCCGACTCGTTGAGCGTATCGGTGTGAATTGCCACCTGTATGTCGTAGAGGTCTGCAACCGTTAGACAGGTATCAATCGCCGAGGGTGTAGTGCCCCAGTCCTCATGCAGCTTGAGGCCCATGCAACCAGCAGCGATTTGTTCAACGAGTGCATCCGGTCGGCTCGCATTACCTTTACCGAGCAGTCCAAAATTCACCGGGACCGAGTCCATGGCCTCGAGCATTCGAGCGATGTTCCAGGGGCCCGGGGTGCACGTGGTTGCGTTGGTTCCCGCAGCTGGGCCCGTGCCACCACCGATCATCGTCGTCACGCCTGACATCAGCGCGACTGCGCATTGTTGCGGACAAATGAAGTGAATATGCGCGTCGATCCCGCCCGGCGTGGCGATGCAGCCTTCTGCCGCGATTACCTCGGTACCTGGTCCAATGATGATATCGATGTCGGGTTGAATGTCGGGGTTACCCGCTTTGCCAATCGCGGCAATGCGTCCGCGTCTCAAACCGATATCGGCCTTGATCACCCCCTGATGGTCGAGCAGCACTGCGTTCGTGATCACAGTGTCTACAGCGTACTCGGACGTGTATTGGCTTTGACCCATGCCGTCGCGGATGACTTTGCCACCACCGAATTTCACTTCCTCGCCCGCAATACCGAGATCGCGCTCGACTTCGATGATGAGGTCGGTGTCGCCCAGGCGGATCCGATCACCCCGGGTGGGGCCATACATGTCCGCGTGTGCTTGCCTCGAGACTACAGTCATACCTCGGGAGCCTCGCCGAGTAAGCCCATGACTGCCCCCCGAAACCCCACGATATTGCGGTCACCTGCAACGGCACAGAGGTGGACCGTACGCGTCTGCCCCGGTTCGAAGCGCAATGCGGTGCCCGCTGCAATGTCCAGGCGCATACCGTAGGCTCTATCCCGGTCGAACTGCAGAGCCGAATTTGTTTCATAGAAGTGGTAGTGCGATCCGACTTGGATCGGTCGATCCCCTGTATTCGAAACCTGCAGGGTTACTGTAGCGCGATTTTCGTTGATCACTCGGTCTGGCCCCGCCTCCACAAGAATCTCGCCAGGAACCTTTTGCTGGGTGGCGGGGATGGGTTGGTGAACTGTCACAAGCTTGGTCCCATCCGGGAATGTGGCTTCCACCTGAACTTCGGGGATCATTTCTGCCACCCCAGGCATCACGTCGTCAGAGTCGAGCAACTGGGTGCCGACTGACATGAGTTCAGCAACGCTCTTGCCGTCACGCGCGCCCTCCAGAATTGCCGCACTGATGTACGCAACGGCCTCTGGGTAGTTGAGCTTCAGTCCCCGGGCGCGTCGACGTTCAGCCACCAGAGACGCAGTGAAGAGGAGCAGCTTGTCTTTTTCTTGAGGTGAGAGTTCCATCAGCTGTGGGCACACGCATAGGGAGCAACACCCATCTTGTCCAGGGGGTCCGCTTTCCCACCATTGGTTTCCAGATGTTACGTAGACCAAATGCGGGGCGCACATGCCGGTCGTCCTGCAACGATCGGCCGGGTTCGAGCCCATGACTCAATCAACACTCGGCGAACGCACTCGATCGATCGGGCTTGCAGCCTGAGCACCACTAAGCCATCCATTGCGGTGACTGCGGCACACACATCCGATACTTCGCGCAGAATTTCCCGGATAGCATCAGCAGCATGCCCGATTCGATCGAGATCGGGCGTCGTACAAACGAACGTCGCCGCCACCGAGTTGTTCGCATAACCCCAGCTTGCAGTCAGCGTCGGTGAGCCTCCACGCACCTGCGTACGCTCAATGAGTAGGGGCAGGCCCCCGCGGCCTACTTCGAGACTCGAGGTCCATTGTCCCTCACTAAACGGTGCCACGGACGCGGGTCTACCAAAGCATACGATGTCCCAGCCGATGTACGAACTGGTGGCATCCAAGCGTATTAGCAAGTGGTTGCTTGACCGCGCACCATCGAACACGATTGTTTCCGTGGGCAGCCACTCGAGACACGCGTCGGGTCCTATTTCCAAAGTGTTCCGAATTCGACTCGTTGCTAATGGCGAACGGTACAGCTTCTGTGCTGCGGGGGTCGTCACCAATACTCGCGTGGACGCAGCAAGCTTCAATTGCACTTCTAGTTGATCGCCACCCACGACACCTCCTGGTGGGTGCAGTAGGTACAGATGCGGAACTTCAGGCCCTTCCGGAAAAAAGGGTCGTTGAATCCGCAGTGGTCCACTGTGCAACCGGTTTCCGAGACGGGAACCCAATGGCGTTGCGCGCACTTCAACGACCAGACGCGCTTTCCAATGAGCGCCGACTTGCGATGGGTTCGCGCAGAGCAAAGTCACTGCGGCACTACTTAGGTCGACGTGTCATTAAGTCCAATGCGCATGACGGTAACGGACGCATCGAGACAGTTAAACGGCAATCTACACCGCGAATGATCCATGGGGTCTGACACACGCAGCGCGGATATCTAAAGTCTAACATTCGCACGCTATTCGCAGACTGCGAACAACCGAGACATGACTGAAAACGGCGCGAAAAGATGTCCGGGCAAACATGCCATCCGGTAAGTAAGCGCTCGAGGGGTCACTGGCCCACGCGTCCTCAAGGGGCTCAAGGCACCATGACGAAATTGCTCATCAATGCAGAACCCGCGGCATTCGACACCGAACTCAATGAGACCGCCCTGATCATCATCGATATGCAGCGAGACTTTCTGCGGGCTGGTGGCTTTGGTGAAGCGCTAGGGAACGATGTGTCCCTGCTTTCAGCTGCTATTGAGCCTTGCGCGAAGCTCTTAGCGCGCGCCCGACAGAAGGAGATCATGATCATTCACACACGTGAAGGTCATCGAGCGGACATGCGCGACGTGCCACCAGCTAAATTGCAACGCGGCGCACCCAAGATGCGCATCGGTGATCTGGGGCCCATGGGGCGCATACTGATTCGTGGTGAACAGGGTCACGACATCGTGCCGGAACTAGCGCCACTTCCAGGAGAACCCGTCATTGACAAGCCAGGCAAGGGTGCATTCTACGCAACCGACCTCCATTCGATTCTGCAGAATGCCAATGTCAGTAGCCTCATCGTTTGTGGGGTTACGACAGAGGTATGCGTGCATACGACCGTGCGCGAAGCCAATGACCGAGGCTATCGCTGCCTGGTACCGGGCGACTGCTGCGGCTCGTACTTCCCGGAATTTCACGAGGTGGGGCTACGTATGATAAAAGCGCAAGGGGGCATCTTTGGGTGGGTTTCCGACTCGGCTCGAGTCCTGTCTGCCCTG
>CAZCNI010000120.1:0-6617 GCA_964499765.1 uncultured Polyangiaceae bacterium | reverse complement strand
CCGAGGAATGGTCGAAGGACCATGACGCCGAGGAATGGTCGAAGGACCATGACGCAGAGGAATGGTCGAAGGACAGCTCCGGTGCTCGATCAAACTTCGTCAGCAAACGAGCTTGACGGGCGGATTTGCCGAGACGTGACGAAATAGTCGGAGATCGCGGCTAGCGGAGCGCGCTCAGAACGGCGACGGTCCAACCGCCAGGTGGCAGGTCGACCGTTACCCGTTTTCGAACCCCACGTGCGACAACATCGATCGAATGCCGACCTGGCGCAACGCGCACGCGACCAATCGCCATCCGCGCTGGAAGGGTTGCCCAACTACGGGTGTCGGGCGTGTCCGTTGCCGTCATGGTGGCCTGTGTTCCCAGGCCCAACAAGAACCCCGTCAAGCCATTGCCGGTTGCCTTCTGAACCACTTGCCCCGCAATAATGCGCGTAATTGTGCGAGTAATCGCCGACGCCACGACTTTGCCCTGCACCGATTCCCAAGCGGCGGCGGCGGCTCTGTCGATCGGCAGGGGACTGTCTAGCTCTTGACGCACCCCATCAATGGCGAAAACTCCACGGTCGTACTCGCCTTTTGGTTTTCCAAGCCGTGGATAGTTGACCCAAGTAACCAGGCCCTGCGCGGCAAGTTTGTTGGCTCGCTCTTGGTCATATGGGCTGATGGCGCCAGAAGCGAACGTGAGGGCAAGTCCAATCGGTACGCGTTCCGCAATTTTCGGAGGTACTCGTCCGTAGTTCACGACAACCAGGATTTCAGCAAACTTGTCTGCGCTTTCTTTCGCAGCGGGATTGTCCGCAAGCAGCTTCTGCAACCGGGGGGACTGATACGATGACTGCGCCATCAGCCGCCGCACCGGGTCGGCCAAGCTACTGTAGTCGCCCCGGGTGAGGGCTGAATCATAGTACCTGAGGGCTTCCTCGTTGTTGCCACTCTTCTCGAAGATGAAACCTGCCAGGTAATCTCCTGGACCCATCAGCTTCTCTCCAGCATCACCCGTATCGTGAAAAAAGCGCTCGAGCACGCTCAAACGGCGCGCTTCAACGCGGGCTCCGGCAAGATCGCCCCGCGCAAGATAACACTGCATGTTGACCGTATTGACGAGCAGTTTCTCGTACGCCGGAGCACGGTAGGGTCCGGATTCATCGGAAAACAGGTATTTGGCAAGCTCGTCCTGGGTTCCGCGCTTGAAGTCCAAGATCTCCAATTGCTTGTCGGCAATCTCCAGGTCTCGCGATGCGAGCTTGTAGCTCTCGATTTCGGACAGCACCATTGCGCGGTCGAGCAGCAAGAGTACCTTGTCGGACTCGAGCTTGGTTGGCACGTCCTCTGGCCGCTCAACGCCGAGCTCCTTGTCGAGCAATTGAATTGCTTCTTTGGTGTTGCCGGCATCGAGCGCCGTGCGAGCACGCAAGGTATGGCTTGCGTGATCGGCACACCCCACCGTGAGAGTGCCGATCACAACCAATCCAAGAATCAACGAGAGATTCCGAACCCTCATGCTCACCCGCAGAACGCTACTTCACGATTGCTTTGGTTAGGGAGCTCTTGAATTGAAACAGGATGTCGCTGGTTTCCGCGTCGAGCACCTGCGTGAATAGGAAGTATTGGACCCGGCGTTCCCCGGACATGCGCTCGTCAGAAGTGAACACCTTTCCGGTAACGAAGTACCGAGCCCCCACTTGCTTGCCCCAGCGGGCGATCGCTGACGGGTCGAAGCCGTCCTTGTACTGCGTTCGCACTTCTTCGATGACCTGACCTTGGCGCTCGAGGCTGACCACCCTTACGTGACCCGCATTGACGAGTATGGTCTCGACGTCACTTATCAAGGCTTGCAGCTCGCCGTCGATGTGCTCCGACGTTTCATTGCGCAGTGGCATCACGGCAACGGTTGGGCGATTCTCGCCTTCCCACCGCTTGACCACGGCTGATGCCTGCAGAGCATCCATATTCTGATGCAGCAATTTCTGAAGGTCGCGCTTGTCGAGGCCCGTGCTCATGGCCTGGTCGTCGAGACCCGCAACGTCTTCCCCACGCACAGCCTTGGGGCCTCCACAGCCTACGAGGCTAGCGAACAGAACCGCACTGAACGATAGATTCTTCAACAAGGATTTCGATGTCATGGTTGTCCTTTCGGTAGAGTGGAGCGCCCGGCGCATTCAAAGCTACGCGACTTAGCGACGCACGGGAATGATCTGCACGCGGCGTTCGTCGCCTTCACCCTCGCTCTTGGTGATGACGCCATCGAATTTTGCCAGCGCAAGATGGACGACGCGACGGTCGCGGGGATTCATCGGTTCGAAGGTAATGATTTTTCCTTCTTCCACAGCCTGTTGGCCCAAGCGGCGAGCCATGCTCGCTAGCGTGGTCTCACGGCGGAGGCGGTAACCCTCGGCGTCGACTACCACGTGACGGCGCTCCAGATCGGGTCGATTGACAGCCCGGTGGGTCAAGAATTGGAGCGCAGCCAGAACCTGGCCACGTTTGCCGATGATGCGGCCGGAGTCACGTCCGTACACCTCAATTACAATTTCTGGGGACTGTCCCTCTGCCGCCTCTTCCCGAGGCCGCCTCAACCGAGCACGACAGTCCATACCCATCTGTTGGAGAACAGTCGAAATGAAGTCCAAAGCATCGTGAGCACGCCGGTCGTCCTGGTAGAACGCCGCCTCGTCGTTGTGTCCGTTCTGATGGCGGCGACGAGAATTGCCAGTTCGGGGATTTTCTTCACCGCGTGATGAATCGTCTTGCTCGCCCTCTGAGGACGTCTCGGACGAGGTTGGATCTTCATCGGTAAGCACAGGATCTTCAGTTCCGTTGGTCATTGCTCTAGACCTTTCCTTTGCGAGGCGAAGTCGGGGCCCCTGATTTGACTATACGATTGGGCTTGCCGCTTGCCAGAGAGGCGGTGGGGCTCGTTTGCGTGGTGCGCCGCACGTGCCATTCCACTGATTGTTGTTGAATAATGCCAAGCACACCATTGGTGAACATATAAACGCCCAATCCCGCAGGCAGGAACAACATGAATACGGTAAACATAGCCGGCATCATGTAGAGCATCATCTTCTGCTGTGCAGGATCTCCCCCTTGCATCGGCATCATACGCTGCTGCATGAAGGACGTGATGCCAATGATGAATGGCAGCACAAAGTAGGGATCGGGCATCGAGAGATCGGGGAACCACAAGAACGGTATGTTGTACAATTCAACCGCCGTTTGTAGGGTCGTATACAGGGCGAACCAGACCGGCATCGAGGCAAGTTGCGGCAGACAACCCTTGAGAGGATTGACCTTGTGCTTGCGCCACAGCTCCATTTGGGCGAGGCCTTTTGCCTGGGCGTCATCCTTGAATTTGGCCGTGATTGCGTCGAGCTCGGGCTTGAGTTCGCGCATTTTGATCATGCTGCGGATGGATGGAATGGCCAACGGAAACAGCAAGGAGCGCGCGGTCAGCGTCAGGATGATGATGGCGATACCCCAGTTCGGGATGTAGCCATGCACGAAGAGCAGAAAGCCCACCAGAACCTTTGCAATTACTTCAAAGAACCCGAGGTCGATAAGCTCACTTAGCCGGGTGTTGCCGCCACCCGCTTCAGCAAGCACTTTGCGCTCTTTGGGGCCGACATAGGAAAGGACCGAATAGGTTGCGGTTTCGCCGGGTTGCAGTTCCTTGGCCGGATAAGCCAGCCGGGCTCGATAGGCACTGGCGAGCTGAGGATCATCCGTTCTCTTCTTGTATTGCCGGTTATCCCAGTAGTCTTCAATCTGCAGTTGGCATACGGGGCTCGAGCCTTGCGGTGCGCTCTCAGGCACTAGAGCGTGCGAGAAATAGGCATTCGACACCGCCGCAACCGCCACACTCCGCGCGTCTTGATAAAAATCGCCAGGATTTAGCGGCCCTCTGGCGAAATGCGGACCTTTAAAGTCTCCGGGTCCGAAGTCCTCTGAGCGCAGCCGAGTTGCCTTGCCGTCGCTGCCCACGCATTCGACATGGGTAAGAAACGGGCTCACCCGAAACATGCCGCCGGTAACTTCCTTCTGCGTCCGCCATGCGACCGTATCGACAACCAGCGCGTGCGTGCGCTTGGCATTGTCGAGATTCTTGACCGTCAGTTCGACTTCCAGCTCGTAGGGACGAGGCGTGGAGCGAATGGTCTTCTTCAGCTCGACTTTGGCATCCTTGTAGCCAAAGCTGCAGGTCTTGCCGTCGCTCGATTCAATCTGATAATCGACGCTGTCGAAGTCGATTTGAGAGTTCGGGTCATCGAATTGGAGCGCGGCCTCGTTGCGCAGACTCGTGCGCAGTTGCTGCCGCAACTCCATGTCTGGGGTCGTAGCAAGGTCAATCGGCGTTCCTTTGCGCCGGTATTTCTCCGTAGTCAGCCTGAAGTGTTTGAGGGAAGCGCCTCGTGTGCTCAGTACCGCATTGAACCGATCCGTAAAGATGTCACACGTCTTCTCTGCTGGTCGCGCAGAGGGCAATTTGCGGCTCTCGGCGGTCAGTGGCTGAATTTCAGCACCGCCTTCGCTGCCAAAAAGCTTGGGGCCGACGAACTTCATCGCCAAAAAAACGGCGATGCCAATAAACAACCAGCGAAATAGACTGCCTTTACTTTCCATGTGTGATCAGCAAACCTCTGAACGTTGAATCAAATGGGAACCACCCGCCGACACTCCGTGTCGATCGGTGGCGGATGGCTGCGCTACGGGGTGCGCCGTCGAAGCGCATCGTAACGGACGTGACGGCGGTGGATCGTAGCCGCCTGGGTTAAAGGGGTGGCATCTGAGTACACGCCGAAACCCGAGCCAAACGCCCCGAAACGGGCCGTAGATGCGAATGCATTCAATGGCATAGTGAGAGCACGAGGGTTCAAAACGGCACACGTTTCCAAACAGCGGTGACAAGGTCCACTGATACACGCGAACTAACACGATTAAGAGCTGGGCCAGCATCGGCCGGGGGCAGTTTGTGTCGTTTAGGCTCACCGTGCCAGGGCCAGACGAGCAGAAAGCCTTTTTATTCGGTCCTCGGCCCCCGCCCATTCCGCCATGACGTCCCCAAGGGTCCAATCGGCTCGGGTCGAGCGAGCGATAACGACCACGTCCAGCCCCTCACGAAACAGCGAATCAGTAGCTCGAAATGCTTCCCGGAGCAGGCGTTTCACCCGATTACGAGCAACCGCGTTGCCAACTTTGCGCGATACGACCATCCCCAAGCGCGCCACCGGCCTTGGGTCTGCTCCGGGTGGGCGGTTCGCCAAGACAAAAACGAAATGCCTTGTCTGTAGACGAGAACCGGAGTCCTGAATTCGTCGGTAGTCACTGCGGCTGCGAACGCGGCGGGCTTTGGAAAATCCCCCGGTTGGATTCGGGGAAGCGCCAGGTGTCACTTCTCGTAGGCTGTCACGGCGAGGCGCCAACGGCCGCGCGTACGACGGGCCTTGAGCACCTTCTTGCCGCCTTTGGTACTGTTACGCTTTCGGAACCCGTGGGTTCGCAGGCGGCTCGTGTTACTCGGTTGGAACGTGCGTTTCATGGTCGTACTCCCTCAAAGGGCGAGGATTCAGCCATGCACCCGCGACCTCGTCAAGGCAACAAGCCGAGCCAATTGCATAAAAACACCCCGGGCCAATCGGCCATTTGACCTTTTGTGGTTTTTGGTTCGCGGAAAGCCGAGTCTTCCCGGGTACGTTGGTAAAGTTCCGTCATGAATCGCGTGGAACTGTTGCAGAGGCTCCCTTTGTTCACGGGGCTGCAGATTGAGGACTTGACTCAACTAGCCAACAAGCTGGCGCTACGGCAACTGGGCAAGGGGACGGCTGTCTTCGAAAAGGGAGATCCGGGGACAACGATGTTCATCGTAACCAGCGGAAGCGTGGACATCGTGCTGCCGCAGACGGATGCCGCACCCGTGTTGCTCAAAGCGATCGGCCCCGGCGAGTACTTTGGCGAGCTCTCGTTGTTCGACGACAAGCCGCGCTCCGCCTCTGCGTGCTGCAGCACTCCCGTGGAATTGCTCGAGCTCGACCGTGCAACGCTGACGGATTACTTGCAGGCGCGGCCCCACGCCGGTCTCGCCATATTGCAAACGATGAGCGAACGTTTACGCGAGACCAATGCTTTGCTCTCGAATTCCGTTAGTCGCAACGCCTTCGAAGAAACCGAGGAGAAACTGCTGTGGCAAGACAGACTCGCTGATCGCGTTGCCTCGTTCAATGGCAGTTGGAGTTTCATCGTCGGATTGATATTGCTGACGCTCGTTTGGGCCCTGTTCAACAGTCACTGGTTCAATCAGCACTTCGATACATACCCCTACCAGTTCTACAATCTATTCCTTGCAATCCTGGTGGCATTGCAGGGGCCGCTCATTATGATGAGTCAGAATCGTGAAGTCATGCGTGACCGCACCACGGCGGCCAACGACTACCGCGTGAACCTGAAGAACGAAACCCACATCGAAATCATTCTCCGCGAACTGAACGATTTCCGCGCCGAGACCCGCGACACACTCAGGCAGGTCGACCAACGCCTCACATCAGTAGAGAAGAGATAGACCTAAGCCATCACCTCAGTTCTCGCGAGGGAACTAGAGACTTTTTGGCGGGCTTGTCGGA
>CAZCNI010000119.1:0-6623 GCA_964499765.1 uncultured Polyangiaceae bacterium | reverse complement strand
GTCTTTCTTCATGCCAAACAGCGCAAACCGTGACACCACCCCAAGCAGCGCACCAAGTGGGCATAGTGCCCGGCACCAGAACCGCGGAATGATGCGATTCATGAAGAGAATCGCCACCAACGAGAATACGATCAGCCACGTCTGGTGATAGTAGCTTTGGTTACTGGTCCAGACATGGTGCGCGAGCGTTTCTTGAACCGAGTCGCCGATGTTCTGAATCGCATGCGAACGTGCAGTGGCCGTCGCATCGGTCGCGCGAATCCCAATGTACTGAAGGACTGGCAACACACCGAGGCCTATCGCACGCACCGCGACACAGATGGGGTCAAGTAGGCCACCAATGGCGCTCCCAAATAGCGCAGCACCGAGAAACGCCAGGAGAAGATAATATTTCGTGATCTGCCAACCCTTGGATCGATTAGCCGTCACTCGCTGATTGCCACGCAGATAGCGACTGGGAAAGATCCAACCAAAAAAGTGGTGCAGAGTGCCGAACGGACAGATCCAACCGCAGAAGACGCGCCCAAACACAACGGTCAACACCAGGACGACGCCAGCCCATGCCAGGCCGCGATAAAGTGCGTGCGTGCTGAGCAAAGTCATCAGCGCAACGTAGGGATCTGCCAGAAGGAAAATCTCCACCGGCCACGGCAACCTCACCGGTTCGCTCGCGCGTGCAGCGAAGGTGCCCCGAAAAGCGGTGTTGGTGAGCAGCCACAGAAACGCAGCAATGAAGAAAACCTGTGACGCCCGGCGCACCCACACGAGTACCCGGATGACTCTTCGCGCCGGGATCCCACTGCCGGGCCTTTTTGACTTCTTGCCTGAAATCTTTGCGAACAGGCCACTAACTCGCGCCCCGAGGCCCTCGAAGCGACTAGTTTTCACGACACGCATTCGCTCAGAGTCCAGCGGTTGCGCCGGCTGCAGAGGCGCCTCTACCGCCAATGCTTCGCGCTGAGCGGGCTTTGGTCTGCTCGGGACAACAATCGTCGAAGCACCACAGCCAGCCGCGTCCAGCGGTTGCACGGGGCCCGACGTCCCACGCCAAGGCAAAGGCGCTGGCCACACAGCTTCTGCCACGGCAGGCGCCGGCAGCCGCCCGCCAGGTGCATAGCTCGTCCCGGTTGCGGATTGACTCAGCTCGCTCAATCAAACCTCCACGTGGGACGCCTGGTCCCAATGCGCATTGCCGAGCCCACGTTCTGCGGCGAGGCTCAGATATTCGACCGTCTCGGGATGCACGCCGATGAGCGTCGCTCCGTACGCGTCAACCGCAACCGGGTCGAGGCTGGCAATCACCTGATTCAAATCCTTGGCGTCGTCGATATTCCCACCTTGAGGGCCATTCCTGAGCAGCACACGCGTAGCATCCATGACGGTGAGGGTCGGCCGCATGAACGTGGCCAAGTCAGCGATTGAGATATTGATGCTCTGATGCAATCGGTTGCGCCGACCGCCAAGCAACCCATACCAGTTCTTCATGCCTCCCGTGAACTTCGAGAGATTATGGTGTTTGGCAACGGGCACGTTGATGACCTTGTCCGCGTTGACGAGCGGTGTATAGACCAGCCAAGTATCGAGCACGTCACCCCGCATTCTTATCTCACGGAAGCGATGTGCTGCTGGCAATATGACCGTTGCGCCTACGTCATGGGCCGCCCGCCAGATCCCGGAGCGCTGAAAACACCGGTTCGGCTCGTTACACGAGGCGTCAGTTACGATTACTTGCTTGGCGCCGGCGTCCAAGGCCAGGCGCACGACCTCCGCGACTACACGCGGGTTGGTGTTGGCTGCGTGAACCGGCAAGCGATCCCAGCCAATATTGGGTTTGACGGCAACGATGTCGCCGCGGCTGATGAAACGCTTCATTCCCCCAAGCGCCTGCAGCGCGCGCTGCACGAGTATCTCAGGCTGCTCGCTGCTCTTAGCGATCGCCATTTTGACCGCCGCACTATTGGTTCGAGCACTGAAGTCACGCACCTGGCGCTCGCCGCGTGCTCGCAACACGTCGTAACCGCCCCGATCATAGGCAAGCCGGCCGAGCGCTCCGGCCCCGGCGAGGGTGATGCCTGCCGCGCCAAGCCTAGTCAGCGCATCTCGACGACTAATAGCGTCATCCATGTCAAAATAGCATGTGCCCGAAAAGGCCCCGGCCGTCAAGCTTGCCTACGGCCCCCAGGTCCGTCGCCCATACCCCACCTTCCCCTTGCTGCACGAGCAGACGAGCGCTACGGTTCGCCTCCGTTAGCCACAGCGAGCGAGTGTAAGAAGGCGTCATGAAAGAAGGCATTCACCCGAACTACGAAGTCGTCACAGTCCACTGTGCCTGTGGCAATTCGTTTCAAACGCGTTCCACACGCAAGGATATGCAGATCGACATCTGCAGCCAATGTCACCCGTTTTATACCGGCAAGCAGCGTCTGGTTGACACCGCGGGTCGCATCGATCGCTTCCGCCGGAAGTACGGTCCGTCGCCTAAAACGGCGTAGCCTTAGGCCCCCTGCGCTCTGCCTGCGTTCAGCGCCGGTCTTGATGACGATTTGTTTTGTCGTTGCGGCACGCCCACGGCGACCAACGGTGGGTTTGTTGTTATTGCGGCGTGCGTTCGCTTGTCGAAGGCTTCGTCAAGCGGTGCTAGTCACCGCAGCCGGTGTGGCACTCGGGTGCCGTTTACCTGCCGAGGCAAGCAATGGTTCCCGTTGAGAAGTTACAGAGCCTGAGTCGCAGGCTCGAAGAAGTAGAGTCGCTACTTTGCGATTTGGCGGTCGTGTCCAACCCTGCGCGGCTGCGAGAACTCGGACGCGAACGCAGTTCAATCCAGGGAGTGGTCGACTCGTTCAAGCAATGGCAGGGCATCACTCGCCACATCGAAGAAGACCGCGCTGCCATTGATGATCCGGAACTTGGCGAGCTCGTCAAGGAAGAGCTCCCGGAACTAGAGGCGCGTAGAACCAAGCTCGAAGACGAGATAGCAGTTCTGCTGTTGCCCAAAGATCCCAACGACGAGCGCAACACGATCCTTGAAATCCGGGGTGGTACCGGGGGTGAAGAGGCCGCGCTTTTCGCGGCAGATTTGCTTCGTATGTACTCCCGCTACGCGGAAAGGCACGGGTGGCGCGTCGAGATCCTCAGCATGAGCGAAGCCAGCGCTGGCGGCTTGAAAGAGGCCATTGCGCTCGTCACCGGAGACCGAGTCTTCTCTTCACTCAAGCACGAGGCAGGCGTGCACCGGGTCCAGCGCGTTCCAACCACCGAAGCCCAAGGTCGCATTCACACCTCCACGGCAACGGTTGCGGTGTTGCCAGAGGCCGACGATGTGGACGTGTACCTCGACGAAAAGGATCTGAAGATTGACATTGCGGCCGCCGGTGGTCCTGGGGGGCAGGGCGTAAACACCACGAACAGTGCCGTTCAGATCATCCACATCCCGACGGGCCTCATCGTCAAGTGCCAAGACGAGCGCAGTCAACTCAAGAACAAGTCACGCGCCCTCAAAATTCTGCGCAGCCGTCTGCTCGATCTGGAGCAACAGAAACAAGCTGATTCCGTGCGCGACGAGCGGCGCACAATGGTCGGGTCCGGTGAGCGTTCAGAGAAGATCAGAACCTACAACTTCCCGCAGAATCGGCTAACGGATCATAGAATCGGTTTGACGCTCTACGAGCTCGACCGGATCATCGAAGGCGACCTCGATGCACTCATCTCCGCTTTGGTGGCGTGGCATCAGGCACGACTATTGGAAGCGACCCGTGATCCCGGAAATTGAGGTAAACCTTGGTTAGCGCCAGGCCCCTGTCGGTTGACGGGTTGCTTTGTGCGCTCGTGATTGCGCCGCAGGTTTACGCGCGCAACCGATTCTTCGAGCTGTTCGAACAACCCGCGTTGCGCAAGGTGCGGCGCCGAGCGGCTCTGCTCCGGGGTGTCATTCGGCAACTGACCAATTCTCGGGGACACCGAGGTGAGGTCGTCGGTGAGCTGGTTCTGGCGGATGGGAGGGTACTTCTGCGATACGTGGTACCCGGGCTCAACTACACTCGCACCACGGCGTTGACAGGTCTAGAAGCCACTATCGTTCGATATCTCCTCGCCCGCGCCCGAAACACCGCTTGCAAGAGCGACGACTTTGAACGGATAGAACAGGCTCTGGCTGGGCTGGCGGGTGATCTGCCTCGTCCCACTCTGGAACCAAGGCCGGAACCAACGGAGCCCCAATGACCTGCTGGCTGCTACCAGCTCGACCAGCGCTTCCACGCCAAGAACGGCTCTAATTGGCAAGCGCAAACTTTCGAAAGAACGATCATTCAATGAGACCGCGCATACTCCGAGTGACTCTAACTGCCGCGCTCCTGCTCAACCATGCTTGCGGCGGTTCTTCCCCCGCGCCCAAAGCCGTCGAGCCACTGACTAACAGGACTACCACTGTTGGTGACAGTTCGGATGAGAAGGCCGGTTCCGCTGGTTTAGACTGCAGCGATGGCTCCTGCTTCAAATGCGGGCAGGCACTGTGCCTACCCGGCTTCTATTGCGACGAGTCAGCGGCGGTTGCCAATTGCCAGTGGCTCTCGAAGTGCGGGAAGGCAGCTGGCTGCGGTTGTGTTGAACAGACTCTTGGCGCTGGGTGCAGTTGCGCCGAGCGCGATGGCGGCATGTTCGTTAAGTGCTCGACCTAAAACGGTCGGGAACTCAACTGCGGAATCTTCCGCATTCCCACTGCAACGACGAGCGTGTATAGGGTGCCGAGTACAATATCGACGACCCAGTGGTGGTCCAGATAGACGGCAGCTACGCACATCCAAATATAAAACACGATCAGCGCCGTGCGCGGCAACATACGACCTCTAGCCCAGCCTTCGATGATCATCAACAACGGGTAAGCAATGTGCAGGGAAGGAACGGCGCCAAAGACGTCGTTGGAGCGACCATAGAAACCGGTGAAGTAAGCCAAGCCCATCATTTGGTCGACTCGGAGCAGATTAGCGCCCGGACTGGCGTGCGCCGCCAAATCCACCACACACCCGTACTTATGAAAGTACCAAGGCGGAGCGGCTGGGTAGATGTGATAGGTCGCAAACCCGAGCACGTTCAGAACGAAGAAGCCCCACGTGAAGCGCAACGCCGCCGTATAATCCTTGACGAACAGATAGACCGCAAATCCAAACACGGCGTACAAAAAGATTCCATAGGGCACAGCAAATAAAGCATCCAACCAAAACGTCGCGTGCACCTGCGCATAGTCGTGCAAGGTCTGGCGGACTCCGTCGACGGTAATGCCAAACCAGCGCATTTCGATGTTGCGCAAGTCGCAATCGTGAACCGTCGATTCCGACAGGCCCACGTCCTTAACGAAGCGCATTGCATCGTAAAGCAACCCCACGAGACCGAGCGGCAAGACACCGAAGTACAAGCGCTTCGAGGTGCGGTTCCAATAAGCAAGGCCCGCAGCGATGGCACATATCGCGAGGTGGTCACCACGCGCCTGGCCGCGAACGGCCAAATAGAGGGTCCAAAGAAAGAATGGCGCCACCGGAAGTATGGTCCAGCGAGGCCAAAGCGCGCGCATGTGATTCCAGAGTTTCATGAGGTCCTTGCCCTAAAAACCCAGTATCGCTGAAGAGGATAACTACACATGACAAAAGCCAATATTTTCGCCGGAAGCCAAGCGATGCGCATACCCGTACCCAGCACCTCAATGAACCACCACAATAGACCCCGCAGACAGAGAAACGTCAGCAACGAGACAATGGCGTAGCGTAACGCCTGCATCAGTGCACTTTGTTCAGTGGCGGCAAAGGTCCACTGCCGGTTGATGACGAAGTTGGTAATGGCGCCAGCAACCGCTGCCAGCGCCGCAGCAACGCCATAACGGCCGATCCAAACGAAGAGCAATGCTTGATAGGCGATCGCGTCAACAGCCGTCGCGGCCAGTGACGAAACACTCGCCTTGAAAACTTGCCCTAGACCACTCGACTTCACGTCAAGCCTGACCAACCTCTTGCAGTGCGCTCTCGAGAATGGACAAGGATTCCGCTGCCTGGTCGATCGTGAAAATGAGCGGCGGATTGACTCGAACACGCGGCGCGTACGCCATGCTCAATAGGCCACGCTTCAGCAGTGCCTGAAACAGTGCCTGGCAGCGCTTGGCATCCCAAAGGTTCAGTGTGCCAGGTTCGACCAAATCAAATCCAATCATCAGCCCTTCCCCACGCACTTGGGCCACTTCTGGATGTCGCTCACTCAAGGCCTGCAAGCCCTGCTTGATAAAGGCGCCCACTGTGCGAGCGTTCTCGACCAATCCGTCGGAGCGAATGATACCAACGCTAGCGGCGATCGCCGCTGCAGCGAGCGGATTGCCACCGTAGCTCGACGAGGAAAAGCTCGGATTCGACCATGGCTTGGCCTCGGCGATCTCGTGCCGCGCAATGAGACCTGACACGGGGAACCCTGCTCCAAGGCTCTTGCCCACCGTCATGATGTCGGGCCTGACGCCAGTGTGATTAACCCCGAAGAATTCACCGGTGCGACCAAAACCAGTGATCATCTCATCGGCAATCAACAAGGCGCCGCGCTCATGAGCCACTTCAGCTATCGCCGGAAGAAAGTCAGCAGGAGGAATGATGTTG
>CAZCNI010000118.1:0-6624 GCA_964499765.1 uncultured Polyangiaceae bacterium | reverse complement strand
GAACTCGGGCAGCAAGTGGTGAAACTGAAACACGAAGCCAACATCCCGGTTGCGGATGGCCGCCAACCTGCCAGAGCTCATGGTCGTCAGCTCTTCCTGACCGAGTTGGATGGTCCCTGATGTCGGCAGATCGAGCGTGCCAATGCAGTGCAACAGAGTGCTCTTGCCAGCACCCGATGGCCCCACGATGGCCAAAATCTGTTGCCGCTCAATCACGAGGTCAATGCCCTTCAACACGTTGAGCGTCCGCCCCATATGTTGAAAAGATTTAGTTAGGTTCTTGGTTACAACCAGAGGTTCGCCCACGATAATGCCCTTACTCGTAACGTATGCCGTCAACCGGACGCAAGCGGCTTGCCGCCACGGCGGGATAAATGGTTGCGATCGTCGTTATCAGCAAGGCTGAGACGGCTACCGTAACGTAGTCCGAAAAGTTCACTTCAATCGGCAGTCGGTCCACGTAGTACACGTCGGGGCTCAACCGGAACCCAGACAGCTGCAACCCCTTGGCCAATGCCCACCCAGAAACCACGCCAAAGATGGTTCCAATGCCACCGATGATCAGCCCTTCTGCCATGAATAACTTCAGGATGTGATTGTTGCTCGAGCCAATGCTCTTGAGGATGGCGATCTCTTTGCTCTTCTCCGTGACCATCAAGAGTAAAGTGCAGATGATACAAAAGCTTGCCACGGCAATCGCGATCGACAGAATGATGAAGGTCGTAATCTTTTCCAGACGCAAGGCGTTGAACAGATTGCGATTGAGCTCCTTCCAGTCGCGAACGCGCACATCGTTGCGACCGACTTGCGCCTTTACTTCGTCGCGCACCCGGTGCACGGCTTCCACATCCGAAACCTTGATGTCGACGTCGGTAATGCGGTCACCCAGGTCCAAGAATTTCTGTGCCACGTCGAGCATCATGTAAGCGTAGGTGTTGTCGTACTCGTACATGCCGCTGTAGAAAACAGCGGCCACCCGATAGCGACGACTCCGCGGCAAGATGCCGATAGGTCCTAGATCCCCAAGCGGCGAGACGATCGTCATCTCGTCACCCACGAAAACGTGCAGTGACTTTGCCAGTTCACGCCCGATCACGATACCCGGATAGATATCGTCGGGCAGTGGCTCGGCCGCGGTAGGATCCGCCCACTTGTGCGAACGGTAGTCAGGTCCCTTCAAATACACTTCACCGCCAGGCCCAAGACCCACGGGTTCGTCCGGCGACAACTGCGTGAGCAGCGCCGGGTGCTTCATGTAATCGATCTTACCCACTTCGATATTGCGCAGCAGGTCAATGACTGAGCCGATCGAGTCTGGGTCGATCCCGCGTATGATGGCGCCGGCAGTACTCGAGGAGCTCGAGGCCATTACCTCACCTGCCGCCACCGGTGAAGCCCCCAGCACGGTGGGAACCCGCCGTGCATTGGCAACTACCTCTCGCCAATTGTCAAAACCCCGAACCCCCGAAGCTTGGATCCGCACATGCGCGTTGTTGCCGAGGATCTTGCGTTTGAGATCCGATCCAAAACCCCCCATGATGGAAGTCACCAGACACAACACCGCGCAGCTCAGAGCCACGCCGGAGATCGATAGTATGGAAATGATCGTGAGAAATCCACTCTTGTTAGCGCGCACGTGACGAGCGGCGACGAACGCAACAAAGCCCCGGTGTTCGATATAGTCGAGCACCTTGGGCAGCAGAATACCCATGATGCCGAACAAGCACGTGACCCCGGCAACCACAGCGCCCCCGCGCACCAATTGATGCCAGAGCACAAAAACGCCAGTTTTCGACTGGGGAAGCCGGTACGCCCACCAACAGAGACTCGCCAGGCAAAGCGCCGTTGTACCGGTGGTAGTGGTCAGAACGCGCCGCCACCCGTGCCCAATGTGCCGGGAAAAAATCAAAAATGCCCAGGCGATGAACAGGGCCAGAAGCACCGCGATCACGATTCGGTCGACCCGAGTCAGCGAGTGCCAGAATGCGCGCAGGCTCAGGGCCGCTTGCTGTCTGGCCGTGCCGTTGAGCCCGGATGTGGGCAGTGCCAACCACCAAACTAAGTTCATTCGCTTGCCTCAGGTCGCAGAAGCGGAAACGCAATCACATCGCGAATCGAGGGTTGCCCGGTGAGCATCATCGTCAAACGGTCGATGCCAAGGCCAAACCCGGCCGCAGGGGGCATGCCGTGCTCGAGAGCTCGAACATAGTCTTCATCGTAGTCCATCGTCTCTTCAGCGCCGCCAGCCTTCTTGCGCACCTGTTCACGAAACCGCTCGGCCTGGTCATCCGGGTCATTGAGCTCACTGAAAGCATTGCAGAGCTCGCGGCCTTCCACGAAAAGTTCGAACCGATCGACTAGCGTTGGGTCGCTGTCTTTGCGTCGCGCTAGCGGAGAGACCTCCGCCGGGTAATCGATGATCATGACCGGAACGCTCTTCTGACCATCACGGGAACGGTAATCTTTGGCCAAGAACGGTTCAGCAAAGTACTCGTAAGCAGCGAACAGTCTTTCACCGTCCGAACCGCATGCCCGCAGACCCTTGCGGAGATTGCCCCAATCAATGGCGCGCGAGCGCTCGGATGCCGAAGCCCACTGCTTGACCAGATCTGCACCTGGATCCGCACCAGCACCTGGCGGAGGCGCCGCAATGGCATGCAGGTGATTGATGGCTTCGGCAGGAACCTGAGCCAAGCGCAAGGCTGCCGCTACCGCTTGCTTGAGCGGCACGCGGGCAAACGGCTCGTCCAGCGTGAAAGCCCGCGCACTGAACCACTTGTCCCAGAGCTCACCCAAGCGGAGCGCCAAGAGCCGTTCTCGCAGATGTTTGTCCACGGCGCGGAAAAGCGCCTCGGCCATGTCCATCAGCGTGGAGTACGTGGCGTAGGCGCAATAGAACTCGAGCATCGTGAACTCGGGGTTGTGCCGCGTGCTGATGCCCTCGTTACGATAACAGCGACCGATCTCGTACACGCGCTCGAAGCCGGCGACTAGGAGCCGCTTCAAGTAGAGCTCCGGCGCAATGCGCAGGAACAGGTTGAGATCGAGCGCATTGTGGTGAGTTTGAAATGGTTTGGCAGCTGCCCCACCCACGATGCCATGCAGCGTGGGCGTTTCGACTTCGAGAAAGTCCTGCCCATCGAGAAAGTTTCGCAGCCCTTGAATGATGGCTGAGCGCGCCTTCATGACCGCCGCAACTTCAGGGTTGGCAATCACGTCCACGTAGCGACGTCGGTACCGAAGATCTACGTCAGTCAGACCATGCCACTTGTCGGGGAGCGGCCGAATCGCCTTGGTCACCAATCGAAGATCGGTGACTAAGATACTGAGTTCGCCTTTCTGCGTCACCATCACCGTGCCCACGGCCTGCACGAAATCCGCCAGGTCCAATTCTTCGAGCACACTAAAGGCTTCGCCCATCACGTCGTGCTTGACGAACAGCTGGATCTCGCCGCTGCCGTCCCGGAGCCGCAAGAACACCACCTTGCCAAACCCGCGCCGCAACATCAGTCGTCCCAAGACAACGACGACGCGGTCACCGATGTTCGCCGTGACCTTCTCGCTGTCGTATCGCTCTTCGCGTGGCTCACCGACGAGCGCACTTGTCAGTTGGGAGCGCAACTCGGCCACACCGATGCGCTCGGGCGTTCGCAGGTCATTGGCAAAGGGATTCTGTCCACGCGCGCGAACGCGCTCCGCCTTGCCGCGCCGAGCCTGAATAATGGCCGCCTCGGCGCTTGCGCTGTCGGTCGGGTTCTCGTTATCTGAATGACTCTGCTTGGAGCTCATGGGGCACGGCGGCGTGTACCGCGAGTTACTCAGGGCGTCCAGCCTACTCGGGGCCCTGCCCCCGGGCTGATACGAGCGAACGACCGCCGCCGACCCCTGCGCGACGGTCAGCGGACAGCAGCAGGTACGCCTCGATGAACGCGTCGAGATCGCCGTCCAGGACACCGTTGATATCACTTGTCTCGTGCTCGCTGCGGAGATCTTTGACCATCTGATATGGCTGCACCACGTAGCTGCGGATCTGGTTGCCCCAAGCGATCTGGCCCTTTTGCGCTTCGTAATTGGCCTTGTCGTGCTCGCGCTTCTGCAACTCGACCTCGTAGAGCTTGGCCTTCAACATCTTCAGGGCCATGTGGCGATTCTGGTGCTGGCTGCGTTCTGCCCGGCACACGACCATGATGCCCGATGGCAAGTGTCGCATGCGCACGGCTGTCTCGACCTTGTTTACGTTCTGTCCGCCCTTGCCACCGGCTCGCATGGTCGAGATCTCAAGATCAGTCTCTTTGACCTCGATGTCGATTTCGTCTTCCACGTCGGGTGTGACTTCAACGGCCGAAAAACTCGTGTGCCGCCGGGCATTGGCGTCGAACGGGCTGATGCGCACTAGGCGGTGCACGCCCATCTCTGCGCGCAGGTAGCCGTAGGCGTTTTGGCCGCTCACCGTAAAGCTTGCGCCATCAATGCCGGCTTCGTCACCCGCCTGAAAGTCGATGATCTCGGTCTTGAAGCCCCGGCGCTCGCACCAACGCAGGTACATGCGGAGCAACATCTCCGCCCAGTCCTTGGCTTCAGCACCACCTGAGCCCGGGTGCACACTGACGATGGCGTTGGCGTGATCCACGGGACCCGACAACATCCGCTCCAGCTCAGACTGGCGCACGCGCTGCGCAATAGCATCCGCGTGCTCGGTCATTTCATGAATGACGCTCTCGTCGTTCTCAGAAACGCCCAGCTCGAGCATCTCTTGTGTCTCGGCAACGTCACTCGCAAGGCTCTCGACCCGGCTGACCTTGTCAGCAATCGTGGCGCGCTTGCGTAAGTGGGCTTGCGCCTTCTGCTGGTCGTTCCAAAAATTGGGCGCAGCAGCCAGCGAGTCTAGTTCTTCGATTTCGCGTTTGAGTACAGGGACGTCAAAGAGACCCCCTTAGCGCATCAACGCGCCTTTTGAGGTCTTCGAGTAGGCTTCGCGTATCGGACAACATGGCGCCGCCTCTAGCGCCGATGCCGCAAAATGGCCAGCCCCTGCCATCTGGACCCAACGATTCGTGGCATTTTGTTGGGGCGCCCGCTGAGTTCGCCGGTTCTTGGGGCTTGCTAAACGCCGCAGGTCCGGCAAATCCGACGGGCGCACAATACTACCGCAACCTGGGCGGCGGCCTGTGCCGTGCCCCTCCGCTCTCTAGCGACACCTGCCATACAGGACGCTGACCTGGCACGGCGAGGAGTAGTTGTCCTGAACCGCAATGTCAGGCCGGCCGTCACCGTTTAGGTCGCCAACTGAAATGGATCCGGCTCCCCAAGCGTAGCCAGCGTCCAACGCGCCTGAAAATGTTCCGTCACCATTGCCGAGGAGGACCCCAACGGTGTTCGGATTCTTGCTCATGACGAGGTCGGAAATCCCGTCACCATTCACATCGTCGACTGTCACCGCTCCGATACTCCCCAGGGCGTAGTCAGATCCAATCCCCAGCGTCCCGTCGCCTTTTCCTAGCAGTACGCTGAAATCGCCGGATCCGTAGTTTACCACCAAAACGTCGAGCTTATGATCACCGTTGACGTCGGCAAGTCTGGCCGTTCCTGCGTAAATGCCGTAGCCATAGGAAACTGGGCTCGCATACTTGCCAGGCGCGGTCGCCAGCGCCACCTGCAAGCCACTGCTTGTGATTAGCACCAGATCGGGCAGTTGATCGCCGTTGAGGTCACCGATCGAAAAGTCGTAAATATCGACCGACGTTAGGAGTGCTTCGGGCCCCGCAAACGTGCGACGACCCAAATTCCTGTTCACGTTCACGGTGTAGGAGGAAGAGTCGAAACTCACGATGTCCTGCCAACCGTCGTGATCGATATCGGCAATCGCAACAGACCGCGGCGATTTGGCCTGGACGTCCACCGGCGTACTGAACTTGCCACCGCCTGTCCCAAAAAACACACTAATCGCGTTCGAGTAGTAGTTGAAATACGTGATCAAATCCGCCTGACCATCCCAATCGAGATCACCAACGATAACCTGTGTAGAGTTAACGCTGTAACTTGCGTCGGGCTTTTGCAAACCCTGAATTGGCCCGATGTAGATGTCAAAAGATGAATAGCCATTGGCCGAAATGAGATCGAGTGTACCGTCGCGGTTCGTATCGCCCAAGGTCACTGAGTTAGGGCAGTTCAGGATTGGGTACTGCACCGTATCGTAGAAAGTCCCATCACCCTTGCCGGACAGCACGACCAATGCGCCGTTGGCAGCGTCCACGGCTGCCACATCGGGTAGACTATCCTCATCGAAGTCACCTACGACCAGTGACGCGGCACTCGTCGAGAAGGGAAAAAACACCTCCTTACCAAAGGCTCCGGTGCCCAGGCCCAATCGAACGCCAACACTCCCGAGCATTCCCATTGGATCGGGCTCCAGCAGGACGATATCGGAATGCCCGTCACTATTCAGGTCACCAAGCGTCACAATGGCTGCGCCACCAGTCGTGTAGGTAAGCGACGAGGTTAGAGTTCCCGTGCCGTCACCAAGCATGACGGCGACCAGATTCGGAGAGGTGCTAGCAACCACGACATCCAAGTTGTGGTCGCCGTTCAGGTCAGCCACAACCATTGATTGAGGATAGTCGGAAC
>CAZCNI010000117.1:0-6640 GCA_964499765.1 uncultured Polyangiaceae bacterium | reverse complement strand
GCGGAGCACAGGTGGTCCAAACGCCGTCGTTCTGCCAGCACACACCGCAGAGACACAGCGCTCCGGCCGAGGCCACATCCGGGTCGAATCCCTCTCTCTTCCGCAACGCACGATAGATCGTGTGGCACGTTGCCGAAAAGTTCGTAGGCTAGCGGCCGTAAAGCCATGACGCTCGACCTTCAACGTCTGTTCTCAATCGTCGCTGGACGCCTGCGCGCTTCGGAGATTCGCGAGTTGCTCAAATTGCTCGACCGCCCAGAGATGATCAGTTTTGCCGGTGGTTTGCCCAATCCAGCAGCATTCCCACTCGAGGCAATGAAAGACATCGTAGCGCACGTGATGCAAGACCACGGCCCCGAGGCTCTGCAGTACGGGCCAACGGAAGGCCACCATCGCCTGCGCGCGGCGATCGCTGTTGGCATGGGTGAACGCTTTGGTGCACCACAAGAAGTCGACAATATTCTGATTACCACCGGGTCCCAGCAGGCGCTCTACCTACTATGTACCGTGCTCTTGGATCCAGACGACATCGTTCTTACCGCGAGCCCCACCTACCTTGGCGCGCTGTTGACGTTCAATGCGCATCGAGCCCGTGTGCGGGGCGTGGCCACGGATAGCGGCGGCATCGTCCCGGACGCGCTAGAAGAGCAGCTCAAGACGCTGACGAGTGAAGGTCACCGTGTCAAGTTCATTTACCTGGTGCCCACCTTTGACAATCCAACGGGGTGCACCCTGAGCCTTGCGCGACGCCAACGTATCTACGAAATTGCCAGTCGTTTCGACATCATCATTATTGAAGATGACCCTTATGGGCTTCTTCGCTTCGAGGGTGAAACCGTGGCCACCTTCAAGAGCCTCGATCGAGAGGGGCGGGTTGCGTACCTCGGTTCGTTCTCGAAGATACTTGCCCCTGGGTTCCGAGTGGGTTGGCTTGCAGCTGACTCAACGCTTCAGCGCAAGGCCGTGGTGGCGAAGCAAGCGCAGGATATTTGTACCACCGTGTTTGGCCAATACTGCGTGTTCGAGGCCATGACGCACGACATTCTCTTCAACCACATCAAGACGATTTGCAATCTCTACCGGGCAAAACGTGATCTGATGTTGGCTGCCCTGGCCAAAGAATTCCCGGCGGGAACGCACTGGAATCGCCCTGATGGTGGGCTGTTTCTGTGGGTTGAACTGCCAGTCGCCATTGATGCGACGGAGATGTTGCCCAAAGCAATTGCCTGTGACGTGGCCTATGTGCCCGGAAAACCATTTTTCCCGGATGGAACGGGCCACAATACCCTGCGTCTGAACTTCAGCTACGCTGATGATGAGCACATTAGAGAAGGCATTCGACGTCTGGCGCACGTGATCAAAACGGAGATGCAAACCATTCAAGCCGGTGCCAGTAGCGACCATATCGCAATATTCTGAGCAAGAATGCTTACTTGGCCAGGTACGCGCGTCGATCGAAGAGCCATATGACGGGTACACCCTCGCAAGTGCCTATGCTTGCCGGGGTGGCGCTCCCTTGCGACGACCAGAGCTGATACTCGACTCGGCCCATGTGTGGCTCGTGGTGATAGAGTGCCAAATCCCAATCGGTGAGTGATGCGGTGCCGTAGAGGTTCTTCGGTAGCGTGCCGTCGTGTTGGTGCATGTCCCACGCACTGTTGGTCATATCGTGCAGGTACACGCGCCCCGGTGCACGAGCCTGGAGGTCAGGTGCGAGTGCGACGGTCGTGTACCCCCAGAATGTGCGGTTCAACCCCAGCGTTGCTGCGCCCGATGCTCCCCCAACGAGTGGGGTGTACGAGGAAAGACCCCAAGGCCCCATGTCTTTGACCATGACTGCTCCTGGCAGCAGTACCAATGCGGCTAAGCCTGCGCGCAGCGCGTCTGGCTGATTGATGGGGCGCCATCGAGTGGTCAAAGTAGGCAAAGTCTGCGACAACTTGTGAAAGCCGAGACCTGCGACTAGCGCCAGGAACGGATACGCGGTCATCCAGTGCTTGGTCCCGCCAAAAATCGGCGTGTCCGATGAGAACCAGGGTGAGTAGAAGGTGGCGATGCAAATCACCCACAGCACAAAGTCGGAACTGGTGCGCGACAAGGGAGCCGTCGAAGTTGATCGTTTGCCGCTGTGCACAAGTGAAGCGAACACACTGCGCGCGCCGAAAAAACCACCAAAAAGAGACAGCAGAAGGGTCGTGACGGGTACGGTTCCGAGCGTCATGACCAGTGCATACGTTCGTGGCATAGGCGGCTTCCAGTAAGTAAAGCCGAGGTACTCCATGTTGTAGTAATCGTGCTTCATGTGAAACTGGACCCAAGCCCCCAATCGCTCCCAAGTGTCGAACCAAAGCCAAGGCCAGAGCGCGTAAAAAACCAGCGGAGCAATGGTGAGTAGCGACAAGAAAGGAAGGGTCAGCGTGAAGCGAGTCTTCCAATTGCCGCGCACGAATGTGCGCCCTTTGACGAGCGCGGCGTGCAACAAGAATGCGGGCGGGAGCAACCAGGCGTTGTGTTTGGTGGCCAACGTGAGGCCAAACACGACACCGAGCATTAGCGACGAGTTCAACTTGCCAGTCTCGAACGCGCGCGACCAAGCAAAAGCCGATGCCAGACAGAGGCTGGCAACCGGCACATCGAAACATGCCAAATGCGCGTGGTGAAAGAAGCGCGGCATGAAGGCTAGACTGAGCGCGGCCACGATGCCTGCTGTGCGCGAAAGGTTGCGCGCACCCCAGAGCGCTACCAACACGATGCCAAGGCTTGCGACGAGCATGGCCGGTAAACGGAACGATAGACCTTCATACGTGAGCCAGTGGTTTTGCTGAAACAAGTACTCATGCGAAAGTCCAAAGAGCGTCTTCATCAGCGGCGGGTGTTCGTGATTGATTCCAAAATGGGCATCGACCACGGCCTGCGCGATGGCAGACTCCCGGTGCTCGAATAGCAGCCGGTACCAACTAGCGTAGCGTCGAGCCGCATCGAAGTAGAAGCCTTCATCGCGTGAGTAACCAATTGCGCGCGCCGTGCCCATGAGTAGGCTGACGAAGCCGAGTCCGATGGCGACGCAGACAAGCGTGAAGCGCGCACCCAGCTTCAGACTCACGATGTCTTCTCGGTTTGCATCGGGTCTCAGCGTTTTGCGCTTGACTCGAGTCGAGAGCCGCTTGTTGTTCTGGTTTTCAGTCATTGTGCATCCAACGTGAAGCAGAACCGCTGATCCGTGTTAGGGCTTGCAGTGATGGTGAGTGCCACGTCGGCAACCGTGTTCTCAAATGCCCGCGTGTCCCATTCGAACCGTACCCAACCGTCCGTGTCTTTGAATTGAGCCTGCGTGTTGAAGCTGTCGTTGATGGATGCCGCGAGTGTGACGGGCGGGCCCATGCCATCGCGCACCATGAGCCACGGGCCGCCGGCATGGCCAACCAACTTGTGCCCCAACGGCACACGGCCGAAGTGCAGTGTCATTGGGCCCTGGCGATTCGGGGGCGCCCAAATGCAGCGGCGGGGACCATAATGCTCATCGTCGATGATGGTAACGCCAACCCAGTGAAAGGCACCTCCGGGGCAACTGAATCGACGTTGTGGAGCAGCGGGATCACCGCCAAGACCGCCTGCTGATGGACGAGAATGGTCGTTGAACGCGCAACTCTGGGGGGTCGAACCCGGCTGCAGCGTCACCTGCAGCAGTTCGGGGTCGACGTGGTCGATGAAAGCGTAGCGGTTGGGCTCCCAGCGAGGATTCTGTCGCACCGAGAGCAGGAACGGTCCTGATTCACGGCGCTCCACTTCAACCCAGGATGACGCCGGCGCATACCTCTGCCCCATGAAACCCACCTCGATGATGCGCTGGCACGAGTCGTCACCCGCTCGGGCAACTTTCTCCAAAGGCATGAAGCTATCGCCGAGATAGAGCCGGGCTAGAGGATCTCCCCAGCTCGGAGCGATCGCGACGCAATCATTCGGGCGATAGAGGTGGGCGACACTGGGTTTGAGAGCTTGCCATTGGTGCTTGCTCGGAGCTCGATTCTTGAAGTAGAAGTGAGCACCCGTTTCTGCCGATGCACTTACAGTCAGAGCCAAGATGAGCCAATGGGAGCGAAGCATGGGTCCCTGTTCTACACTGCCAAAGCTCAGTGACCGTGCTCTCAGCGCGATTGAGCCGGCAAAAGCCTTCCAAGTGAACCGAAAGATTTCAAACCGGAAACGCGTATGATTGCACATATGAAACCGAAGTCACCGTAATCGACGCATAACTATCTGAAAGTACGCGAATATGCATCCGGCACGGCCCATGCGTATTAATTTCGTGGCGGTAGTCGAAAGCTGCTTGACACTGTCTTCTACTGCCAGGTTCTTCCACACGGCGACTCCGGTGCCCCCCTCCACACGAGTCGCCGTGTTTCTTTTTTTGTGAGCTATTTCCGGTGTAGCGCTTCGTATGCGTAACGAGGTGTGCTGGCTCGAGACATTGCTTGGTGTCGATGCGGCACGGAAACGCTTGGGTTGTGACCGCGACATTCATTCCATAGTTGAAAGGCTCACGGCAGATCTAACAGGTCGATAACTGGGCTACTTGGGTCGCGATGCGTACCCCCGAGTTGGGCGCTTGATGCCCACGCGCCTTCGAAGTGCTCCGGACCAGGCCGCTTGCGGATCTCACTCACGCAAACGTAGACCATGCCGGCCTTCCACAGCGCAGGCGGCAGCACGAAGCGTAGCGATTGACTACGCGGTATTTCATCGGGGCGTACCCAAGAAAACGAGGCGGAGCCTTTGGAGAGCGACCAGATGTCGAACGTCTGTGAACCCGGGACAGGGCCTGCTGCCAGAAAATACAGCTCGAGCTTGGGCAGGACGCCAGGCACCAAACGCGATCCGAGCAATCGAATCCCGTTCAGCAACGAGTCATCGAAAGTGTGCTCGAAGCCATGGCCGAGCGCCGCGCGGTACTTGTCGGCTGCCGTGGGATCCCCAACGGCAACGGCAACGTTATGCGCGATGCGCAGCTGTTCGGGGCTCTTGGGGTCCAAGAGGGGCAACGGATTGGGCGTCTGCTCGAGGTGGGCCCGCCACTCCCAAGTGGACAATGGGTCTGGCTCGATGCTCAGCATGGGGTCATGCGCTTGCACGAAGAGCCATTCACGCCAATTGGGTTCGCGCTCGACGAATCGGTACGCGGAGACTGGAGCGGGCGCACCTTGGGTGTCAATTAGCCAAAAAGGGCCAACAATGTTTACCGGACTCTCAGCGGCAACGCGCGGCAGAACCTCAGTCGCGGCAAATCGTGAATCTAGCGTGCGGAATCGCTCGCCTCCTCGCCCGATTCTCTGCAGCTGCACTTCGACAATTGGTCGATTCAGCGCAAATTCCTGTGCCCAGTTGGGGGTCATGGAGCTGTCCATGCCGAGGCGCATGTGTTCAGGTACCTTAGGCGCGAAGAACCGCAAGGCTGCGGTTTTATCGAGGTCCTGGTGGATAAGTCGCCCGTGTTCATTGAAGCGACCACCGGAATTTCGCGCGTAGTTGAGGCCCCGGATCGCATCGGGAACCATCAATAGCGCGGTGCCCACACCAAGCCCGAGCACCGCGAACGTTGCGTACGACGGCAGCTTGGGCTGTTTGAGGCGAGGGCCGACATATCGCGCTAACGCGAGTAGGCTTGCGGCGATAGCGCCCAGGGACAGCGCAAAATGGGCCGCGTGAGGTTGTGGCCAGAAGATGTGTATGTCCGCCCCATTCTTGAAGTGAACGTAGTGGAGGGTCCAGACCGCCAGCATCATGAGCGGGAGACAGTCCTCGAAGCGGCGCCGGAGCACCAACTGAAGCGCCATCAATGCTGCCCCGAGACCCATTATTCCGAGCCCCACCTTAGTGAACATGACTTCGAGCCAGTACTGCCGTGCCTGGAGCACGTTCTCGACGGGCGTGGCATTGCCCGTGGCTCGGAACTCAGCGGAATGAAGCCATTCATTCATCTGCCCCAGCTCCTGGAACTGGTGCAGATAGAAGACCAATCCCATGCCGATACCCGCCGCGCCGAGGATCCAATAGCGCAATGCATTGCGAAGCCCCGAGCCCTTGAATGTCTTTGCCGGCGCAAATGCCAGCATCAACAACGCCAGCCCGAGTACCCCTGCGCCATAGAGCGCTGCTGTCCAGTCTGTGTGTGGGATAAAGAAATACCCCAGCGCCGCAAGAATGCCCCAACGTCGGGTACCCGTTTGTCGATAGCGCACCGTAGCCCAGCTGATCCAGACGCAGCCGAAGACAACGGGCACCTCGAAGCCGGGAAACTGAGCGAACGCGAGGGTGATCGGAAGCACCACCCAGCCAAGTGCGCAGAGAGCCCCCGGAACGGCACCCCAAATGGCGCGTCCAAGGCCATACAGCATTGCCGGCAAGAGGGTGTTCATTAGTACTGGGTAGAGCCGCGGCACGTAGTCATGCCGCCCAAACAGCCATCGAAAGCACGTGACGAGCCAGAAGCTGCCCCAGGGATGATGCGCGTAGACGTCAGTGCCGTGCGGAGCGTTATTGATGTACGAGCGCACGGGCGTGATGATCTTCCACGCCAACATGTTGTCCGCGATGATGCCGCGCGAGCCATTGACGGCAAAGTGCCCAGCTGCAACCGGGGTTG